>CANIZU010000089.1 GCA_947472115.1 Flavobacteriales bacterium
GCGGTGGATCGGAATTTTATTAAGCGGCGGTTACGTGAGTTATATCGACATAATAAGACTGAGTTGTACGAGGCGCTGACGGTCCAAGGGAAAACGATGGCCATCGCGTTGATGTATACAGGCAGTGAATTGCCGGATTACAAGGCGTTGGAAAAATCGTATAAGGTATTACAGCAGAAGATTTTGGATGTGCTCGAAAAAACTGCATAACGAAGAATTTGTCAGAAAGCATGTCGATGCGCCTGCAAGTAGCAATCGCGGACTCCGTTGGTTTCTGTCTTTATTTCCAATTATAGTGATAAAATTTTACCAAGGAGCCATTTCCCCGCTGCTCCCCAATGCTTGTCGTTTCACCCCAACCTGCAGTCAATATGGGGTTGAGGCATTTAGAAGGCATAACTTTTTCAAAGCCATTTGGTTAACAATTCGGCGGATAGGCAGATGCGGGCCTTGGGGCGGGAGCGGGTATGATCCGGTTCCGTAAATTGGGAAACCAATAAAAGTGTGTAAACACTTGTAGGGTTGAATATAAAGCCGTATTTTTGCAGCCCTAAATTTACAGCCAAATGAATACCAACCAGTACGAGACCGTGATCATTTTGACACCCGTGCTCTCTGAACAACAGATGAAAGATGCTGTTACAGGCTACAGAGAGTTGATCACCGGCAATGGAGGGGAGTTAGTCCACGAAGAAAATTGGGGACTAACCAAACTAGCCTACCCTATCCAGAAAAAAGGCACGGGATTTTATCACTTGTTCGAATTCAAGGCAAACCCTGAATTCATCAAGTCTTTTGAATTAGTTTTTCGCCGCGACGAGCGCATCTTGCGTTACCTCACTGTGAAGTTAGACCGTTGGGGTGTTGATTTCAATCAACGCAAACGCAATGGCGAGCTTCGTACGGTAACTCCACAAGGAACGAAAGTTGTTGTTAAAAAGAAAATCGCAATTGAGGAGGACGAACTATGAGCAAAGATTCTAACTTTATCTTCAACCAAACTCCGCAGGTTCTGCAAAAGAAGAAGTATTGCCGTTTCAAAAAACACGGTATCAAATACATCGACTACAAGGATGGTGAGTTTTTGTTGAAGTTCATCAACGAGCAAGGCAAGATTTTGCCACGTCGTATCACTGGTACCTCTTTGAAGTATCAACGTAAAATTTCTGTAGCAATTAAAAGAGCACGTCACCTGTCGTTGTTGCCTTTCGTTGCTGATGGTTTAAAATAAGAAGGAGGAAGACACATGAAAATCATTCTCACCCAAGACGTAAAAAACCTAGGTCACAAAGATGACGTGGTAGTTGTAAAAGACGGTTACGCTAGGAACTTTTTGATTCCTACAGGAAAAGCAAAATTGGCAAACGAAGGCGCATTGAAAATGTTAGCCGAAGACATGCGTCAGCGCGCGTTCAAAATGGACAAATTGCGTAAAGATGCAGAAGCGTTGGCTGAAAAATTGAATGGATCTACTATCAACCTTGCTGCAAAAGCAGGCGCTAGTGGAAAAATCTTTGGTTCAGTTACCAGCTTACAAGTTGCCAATGTATTGAAAGAAAAAGGATTTGATGTTGACCGTCGTAAAATCGTTTTTGATGACATTAAGAACATCGGAACTTACGAAGCAAATATCAACTTGTTTAAAGACATCAACGCGACCATCACTTTGGATGTGATCGCTGAGTAATCTTTTCTACACTAAGAATTGTTAAAGGTCGCCCTCGGGCGACCTTTATTTTTTTATCAGTACCTTTGCAGCATCTATGTGGGATAAAATAGCAAGCTTTATTCTTAAGCAGCGTGCACTTTTCTTGATCTTGATTTTTGCCTTCACGGGTGTGATGGGTTACTATGCAACGAAAGTCAAGTTGGAGTATGCCATGCAAAAATTGGTGCCAAATAACGATGCCGATTTAATCGCTTACAAGAAATTTCAAAAAACCTTTGGTTTAGATAATAACAAAGTAGTTGTTGGATTTAATAGCGATAAGCTTTTTGAACTAAAGAACTTCCGGGCCTATTATAAGATGTGTGAAGACATGTCGAAGATTCCAGGCGTTACCCAAGTCATCAGCCCCACACGATTGTTCGATCTAAGTGCGGATACAGCTGGAAAGTTTCAAATCAAATCTGCATTTACACATGCCCCAAATAGCCAAGCCGAAGTAGATAGCATCCGAGATAAATTCTTGGATATGAAATTCTATCAAGGAATGTTGTATAACAAGAATACCAATTCTGCCCTGATTTTATTGGTGCTCGACAACAATACCCAAGAATCGGAAAAGAGGGTGAGTGTTATACGGACCATCGAAAAAACGGCCAAGGAGTACGAAGACTTTTCTGGGGCGGAAATGCATATCGGGGGATTACCTTTTGTGCGGACAGAGATGGCAACTACGGTTAAAAGCGAAATCATTCTCTTTACTGTCATTGCATTTTTGGTGACAGCCATTTTGATTCTGGTATTTTTCCGAAGTTTTAGCACGTTGGCCATCGCCATTGTATTTATTGCAATTGGGGTGTTGGTTATGTTTGGCGTTTGCGGCTTTTTGGGTTATAAACTCACCTTGCTAACTGGGACGCTTCCGCCATTGTTGGTGGTCATCGGTGTTCAAAATGCCATTTATCTAATCAATAAATACCACGAAGAATATCGTAAGCACGGGAATAAAGCGAAAGCATTGGCGCGGATTATTTCACGTGTTGGGGTAGCTACCTTCTTAATCAACTTTACAACTGCGGTGGGATTTGGTACATTCTATTTTACCAAAACGCAAATTTTAGAGCAATACGGTGTTGTGTCGTTTATCACCATTAATTTGGTGTTCTTTATTAATATCATCGGTATCCCTGCTCTATATAGCTTCTTGCCGGTTCCTTCGGATAAGCAAATTGCTCACCTCGATAATAAAAACATCAATCAGTTTTTGGGATGGGTGAAGTTTATGGTATTCAATCATAAGCGAAGAATTTATTTCTGGTTTATCGCATTAACCGTATTGAGTACGACGTTTGTTTTTCGCCTGCATCCTTTGGCCTATATGGTGGATGATGTGCCGCGGAGTTCAAAGATGTATCAGGATTTATTGTATTTCCAAGAGCATTATAAAGGCGTGATGCCTTATGAAATTGTTGTACGCACGCACGATGATGGCGATATTGTCACTTTTGAAACCTTAGATAAAGTAAATCGCTTGCAAAAGGCGCTGAAAAAATACCCTGAATTCTCAAAGCCGATGTCGGTTGTAGAAGTTATCTCCTATGCCAATCAAACCGTTAACGAGGGTGATCCTGCTTTCTATCGCATGCCTAATGCCTTGGACTTGGCCGATATCATGGGTCGAATGTCGGTGCCAAAATCAAATGAAAAGAATGGAATGATTTCCGGATTGTTGGATAGCAGCAGAACCGGATTGCGTATCAGTTATCAAATCAAAGATGTAGGCTCTGTTTCTTTGGATAGCATAAATAAGGAAGTGGCTGTGATTATTGATAGGATTTTCCCAAAAGACGAGTATTCGGTGCTTGTTACGGGTACGTCTGCTGTGTTCCTCAAAGGCAATTCTTACCTTTTTGGTAGTTTGGGCAGTGCCACGTTTTGGTCGTTGATCATCATTACAATCACCATGGGATTCTTGTTCCCCTCCATTCGAATGATTGTAATTGCTGTGATACCCAATATCATTCCTTTGCTGGTAACTGCTGGTACGATGGGTTATTTTAATGTGCCGTTGAAACCATCTACCATCTTGGTGTTCAGTATTGCGTTTGGAATCACGGTGGACGCTACCATTCACTTTATTATCACATTTAGGCGAGAGTTGGTCAAATACAACAAGTCTGTGCGGGAAGCGCTCAATGGAACCATTGTAGAGGTGGGACTGAGTATGATTTATAGCATGGTGGCGATTTGTGCAGGGTTCATGATTTTCACCTTCTCTAATTTCCAAGGGACGCAGGCGTTGGGTTGGTTGACCGGTTTGACCTTGCTCACGGGTATGGCGGCGAATTTGTTCTTGCTACCAGCCATGATTTTGAGTCTTGAGAATTCTTTGAATGCCAAGGAAGAACTTAGGGAGCAGGTGCTTGAAATTCCCGACGAGGATGAGGATTAGTCGATCACCAACTGATTGCAGCCTCTGAGGTCGCTAAAATCAATTCTACCTAGTACTTCGAAACTGCCATCTTCATGCGTTTTGCCCAAATCGTCGGTTGCGATGAAAGAGCAGCTATAAACGTTGGCTAAATCAATGATGCAAATTCTACCTGTTTTGTCATGGCCAAACCATTGCTGAGGGTCGCTAGGATCTTGAATGCAAATTCTCATCCAGGTCGGGCAATGAAACCTCCCATTTCTTTGAGAGTAGGCCTGACTTAATAATTCTGTCATTCCGTATTCTGAATGCACATGTTGAACCCCTAAATGTGTTCTGAGTTTCTCTTGCAATTCCTCCCGTGTGATTTCCGCACCCCGGCCTTTCATGCCCCCCGTTTCCATGACAATGGTATTGGCCCATTGCTGCTGGGGAATGGCATTTGTCATTTCTAGCATCGCAAATGTGACCCCAAGTAGAAGTGTGGGCTGTTTGTTACTTTCATTGTTTTGGATGATGTCGGCAACCGTTTGGTATTCGTTTAAATAGAATCCGCTGTTGGATTTTCCCTTTTTGATGAAATGATCTACCATGTAAACCAACGATGACCCAGTTCTTTCGAGGTAGCTTGGGAGTAATCCAATGATGCAATAGTTTTCTATAGGCCCATAAAACAGTTCAAATCCTTTGGTGAAGCTTTCTTCATATAGTTTTAAATCAGCTACGGGGTGCAGTGATGGCTTGCTGCCAGTTGTTCCAGAACTGCTAAATGTTATATCTGGCGCGTTTGAAGTGCTGACAACCGAGTGGCTTTTGAAGAAAGCAATCGGCAAAAAAGTGAATTCCCCGGATGTTGGTGGGTAAAGTCGATGCCATTCAGCGAAAATGGGATTGTTTTTTTGTTGGTACTGAAATATTATCCGCGCCCAATCATTAAATTTGGACGAAGGGATGTGGAATAAGGTTTCAATATTTTCAATGGGTTCCGTCATGCTGTTATTGGCAGGGACTATAATTTCTTGTAATCCCAACAAAGATAATATCTCCGGTGTTCCCAAACTGATATTCAAGGGCATTTATAAGTTCAATAGCGGATATGGGTATGATAGTTTTGTGGAAATCGATTTAGGATATGAGGATAGCGATGGGGATTTGGGACTTGACGATGCCGATACGATGCCTCCGTTTGGCTTTAAGCAAAAGGAATTCTATAATTTGAAAGTGTACTATCAGCAAAAAATTGGGATGAATTGGGTGAATCCTATGAATCCCTTGCTTGGTCCGTTGGATACATTGGTTCTACATGAAAGGATTCGCAATATCACACCCACAGGGCATAGCAAAGCCGTGAATGGGAATTTGATATTGAATGTCCCTGCTCGTCCATATCAGTATCGGGGCGATACGGTGCGATTTACAATACAGTTCACAGATCGTGCATTACACAAAAGTAATATTATCGTAACGCCTTCAATTTTATTAGAGCATCCATAAATCGAGGAAAAATCTATATTTTCGTGGACTGATGACTTTTGGCATGCGGTTTGACAAATCAATGAAAATGAAAAAACAATTCCTTTTGATTAGCTTGATGATGATTTTGGGTGTTATGAACGCTCAAAAGAGTCAGGTGATTGGATTCGTGGATTCAGATGTGATTTTAGCTAAGTTGCCAGAATATAGAGCAGCACAGAAGGATTTGGATGATTTGGCTGCCAAATATCAAGGAGAGGCGCAGTCGATGCAATCGGCTTTGGAGCAGATGTATCGGGATTTTACGGCGGAAGAGATATTGTTAACCAATGAGAAGCGTCGTCAGAAAAAAGAAGCCATCGAACAAAAAGAATCTGAATTAATTAAATTTAGAGAAACAAAATTTGGCCCAACAGGTGAATTGTACCAGGAGCGTGCTAGATTGGTGAAGCCTTTGCAAGACAAAGTGTACGATGCCATTCAGAACGTCGCTAAGAAAGAAGGGTATGCTTATATTTTTGATAAATCGGGTGGGGCATTAATGCTTTATGCGGATCAGAAATACGACAAAACGTTGGAGGTAATGGAAGCGTTAGGTATTCCTACAGAGGAAATGCCTGGTGCGACAACCACGCCGGCTAAGCCGAATACACAAACTCGTCCTGGAGGGGTGAAGCCGAATGTGCCAACGCCAAGGGGAAATGTCCCTAATGGTACTTCGCCTGCTGGAAATCAGGACGACAATAATTAATAAAAATAAAAATTGATATACATGAAAAAAACCATTCTATTGATTGCCATGACCGTATTTGTGGCAATGGGTTCCATCGCACAAGCGCAGAAAATTGCTACCATCAATACCATGAAAGTAGTAGATACTTTGCCAATGAAAGATTCAGTAATGGCCAAATTGGCGGCCATTGAGCAAGGGTACGTACAGCGTTTGCAGGATTTGGAAGCCGAAATGCAAAGCAAAGAGAAGGAGTACCAAACCAAGCAAGCGTTAAAAGCATCGCCAGCGCAGTTGGAGTTGATTCAAAAGAGCTTTCAACGTTTACAGCAGGAAGCCCAAGAAACTCAAGAAGCGTACAAAGCAGAAATCCAGCAAGAGCAGGTTCGTTTGTATAACCCTATTTTGGAATTGGTTAAGAAAACAGCCGGAGATGTTGCCAAGGCAAAGGGCTATGCGCACGTGATTGATAATTCTCAGAACATTGTTCTTTGGAGTGGTAATCCCGCCGATGATATCACAGGTGCTGTAATTGCAGCCTTGTTGAAGAAGTAAATCATTTTATTACAATACATTTGAAGGACTGTTGATGATTCAGCAGTCCTTTGTTTTATGAAAAAGGGCAAAATAGGCATATTTGATTCGGGTTACGGTGGTCTCACTGTGATGAGAAGCATCGTTGATGTTTTGCCGGAATACGATTATCTGTATTTGGGTGATAATGCCCGTGCCCCATACGGAAATCGCTCGTTTGATACAGTCTATCATTATACATTGGAATGTGTGAATTGGCTGTTCGATGAAGGTTGTGATTTGGTGATTTTGGCTTGTAATACGGCTTCGGCCAAAGCATTACGTCAGATCCAGCAGGTTGATTTACCAAAGCGTAACGATCACAAGCGTGTTTTAGGTGTGATTCGTCCTACCACTGAATCCATTGGTGAGTATTCTGA
>CANIZU010000090.1 GCA_947472115.1 Flavobacteriales bacterium
CGCATGCGACTGAGCGTAGGAACGGTGTTTTAGCAATTTAAACTACCTTTGCCACTGTGAATATTTTATGGTCTCATACACTTCCCAGTCCCTCACCCTGTGAGCAGGTTTGGGGTGTTTACCACGATGATACCGTTCATTATTTAAAATTGGGACCAAACAATACAGCCCTAGGATACGAAATTATTAAACATCCTAATCAACTGGAAGACAATGTGATATGGGTAGATTTGGAAGGTGGATTTCAATTGTTGCCGACCCTATTTTCGGAGACGACCTTGCCTGGAATGATGCAACCCATCAAAAGAACCATCCAAAATCAAATGACGTTGGCTTTTGAACCCAAGACCAAGCATCAACCCTTAAAGCCTTCACAATCCAAATTGCACATAGCCGAAGGATTATTGGCCCTATCAAAACAATTTGCCACGGCTGCGGAATACTCCTCTTATCTGTGGTTCCACGACCAAACGGCGATTGTGATTGCATATAAAAATGGCGACATCTGTTTTGCGAATTCTTTCACAAGCAGCAACATCCAAGAACACCTCTATTTCGGTTTACTGCCGTTTCACGATAGTAAACTAAAACAAGACCAATTCGCACTCACCGTGCATTGTGATCATTCTCAAATTGTCGCCGCCCAACAAACCATGCACAAATTTGTGCCTCAAGTTCAAGTTTCAACGCCACAATTTCCTTGGTCAAATACCGAAGTTCCCCCGCTATTGCACATCGTTGCACCGCTAATTAAACTATCTACATGCGCATCACCGGTGGCGAATTAACCAGCAGAATCATCCCTGCCCAATTTGCCAACCACGTTAGACCCTCAACGGATCGAGTGCGAGAGTCGTTGTTTAACACCCTCAACCACCAAAAGGGAATCGCCGAAACCCAAATTTTGGATCTATTCTCCGGTTCCGGAATTATCGCATTGGAATTTCTATCGCGCGGAGCGAACCATGTCTTTAGCATCGACAAGGACAAGAAAAATATCACGCATCAAAAAGCCATCCAAAAAAGTTGGCAGCTCAACCAATGGCACGTTATTTTCGGCGATGCCCTTACACCCCAAAAATCGATTGAAAAGTTAGGCCTGGCCATGCCCACATTTGATATCATTTTTGCCGATCCACCGTATGATATGCCCGACATTCAAGGCCTAGTTTCCGTTTTGATGCCCCTGCTCGCCGATCAAGGCTGGTTGATCATCGAACACAAACCCCAACTGGTATTTGCTGAGCAGGAATTATTGAAAAAGGAATATGGCAGTACCACAATGACTATATTCGCAAAAGAATAATCGCAAAACACCTCGATTTCTGATATACCCAATTAACCCAAACGCCATGAGCAAGATTGCCGTTTTTCCCGGAACCTTTGACCCAATCACCGTTGGACACGTTGATATAATCAATCGCGCGAGCACTATGTTCGATAAAATCATCGTCGCCGTGGGTGTGAACACCAAAAAAACTACGCTATTCGACCTCGCCTTACGCAAAGAATGGATCAAAATCGCATTTGCAAATAATCCAAAAGTAGAAATCGCAGATTATGAGGGCTTAACAGTAGACTTTTGTAAGAAACACGATGCAAAATTCTTGTTGCGCGGTTTGAGAAATGGAACCGACTTTGACTATGAATCGCACATCGCCCAATTGAACAAAGCGCTGTGGGATGAAATTGAAACGGTGTTTATTATGTGCAATCCAGAACTGAGTTACATCAGCAGCACGCTCGTAAGGGATTTAATCATTCACAAAGCCGACTACCGTCGATACTTACCCGAAGGTGTTACGCCGAAGTCTTAAAGCGGCTCACGCACTTTCTGATTACATCGTGTACGCTTTGATATGAATTGAATTCCGTGGTTTTAAACCATTCTAAATCCGCAAATTTCACTTCGGAGATACCTTCTTCTTGCTGAGGTTTTAAGGTTCCTTTACCATGGCTATTCATCAAATACCAATGGGTCTCTTTTAAAAGCAAAATATCATCCTCGTAATACACATGGTAGGTCTCACCAATCTTATCGCTAATATTGATCATGTTGATGCCTGTCTCCTCCATCACTTCTCTCAACGCCGCAGCCATCTGGTCCTCATGGCGTTCGATTTTACCCTTCGGCAAATCCCACAATCCGTTCCTCTTGATCGTTAGTAATTGATCCTCCTTGTTAAAAACCAACCCTCCGGCAGCCTGAATGACAGTGAAGTCTTCCATAAACTGTAAAATAGTTGCTCTAGGGTCGGGGCAAATCAGCCCAAAATGCAAAGGTTTACCATTGTTTTGTGAAGAAAGCAAAATTTTGAAGCTCTTCTGCAGTTCATCATCCCCAATAAAATACAAATTACCCAATCCGCGCAATGCTTCTGGAGAATCTGCGATAACCAAAGCACCGTCGTTGAAATAGATTTTATAACTTTGCGCTTCCATGTCCAATCAAGCCGCAAAATTAGCAAAATTTCTCTTAGAAATAAAGGCCGTAAAACTAAGTCCTTCAGAACCATTCACTTGGACTTCTGGCATCCTTTCTCCCATCTACTGCGACAACAGAATGGTGCTATCATACCCCGAAGTGCGCACATTTGTGGCCGAAGAACTCGCCCAATTGATCCAACGCGAATTTCCCCAAGCCACTAGGATAGCTGGGATTGCCACCGCGGGTATCGCCCATGGTGCCTTGGCTGCCGACAAACTCAACATGCCCTATTGCTACGTTAGGCCTGAGCCCAAAAAGCATGGTTTGAAAAATCAGGTGGAGGGTGAAATGAATCCAGGCGATAAAATCGTCTTGGTTGAAGACTTGATTTCTACGGGAAAAAGCAGCTTCCAAGCCGTTGAAGGAGTGCAGAACGCCGGCGCTGAAGTCGTTGGAATCGTAGCCCTATTCACCTATGGCTTTGCCAATGCTATGGAAAAATTTGTAAATGCGGGTATCCCCGTCCATACGCTCACCAACCTCCCAACACTTACAAAAGTGGCTGCGGAATACGGGTTTATTCAAGACAACGAACTGGCTACAGTGAATCGTTTTGCTGAGAATCCTAGCGCTTGGGGAGAATCTCTCTAAGTGATTCGATGGTCGACACTTGATCTAAAGGAAAACCATCTTCCCAAGACTTCAGCGTGGCTTCCGTAACACGATAGCCCGATTTATTTCTTTTGCTCGATGCAATATCGATGCATTCCACAGTAAAAACCTGCGTCGCCGGAAGTCTATGCACTGGGCCAAATTTTTCCTGCGTATTTTCAATAATCCACCTTTCCAGGATTTCATATTCTAGTTCCGGAACCCGAACCGCAACCTTAGTGAAAGTAACCCACGACTCACCCGAGGCGATACCCATGGTAAACTCTGTAAAACCAGTTCGGCCGCCAACCCGACCTCGTTCGGCGTATAAGAGAACAAGTTTCAAAGCGATCGGCTGCATTTGAAATTGGGAGTTAGAAAAAATCGAAGGGTTAAAAGGACTGCGAAAACTGCCCGTAACCAATTTGTTAAATACCTGAATTTCCCGAGACCCCATATTCCCCCAACGCGAAACAACCCACTCCCGGATCTCCTGCACCTCGCCCAATTGCAACACTTTCATCCCTTCTATAACCTCTATAAAAGGAACTTCGATGTTGTTTTCGGTCTTTAGTGGCGCCAAAATCAATGCGATCGTTTCCGACATATCACCCACAAAATGCTTGCTTTCATCCAACAGCCAATGGTGAACACCTACCGTTTCCAAAGCCAGTACTTTGAGATTTTTTGACGAAATGATTCTTTTGGGACATTCATTTTTCAAAAGATATGTGACCAGCCCAACATAGGATTCATTTTCGGAGTTGTTTTGGAGAAAATCCGCCCACACTTGTTGCTTGTCCCTTTCAAATCTGGCCAATAACAACGCTTCAATCAATTGCGCAAACTGCTTCATTCTTCCGTCCTATTCCAATGTCCAACTCTTACCACCTCAGCTTGTAAAGATAAATTCTCGGTCAAATACCGCGAAAAAACTTCCGTAAATCCGTGCGTTACGTATACATGCTCGGCGCCCGATGCAGAAACGGCATCTATCAATTGGGGCCAATCGGCGTGATCGCTCAACACAAACCCTTCATCCACACCGCCCCAGTTCTTTGACTTACGTACCGCCATCCAACCACTGCAGTTGGCCACTGAATGCTTGCCAATTTGCTGCATCAATGGGCCATTTAACGCGTTGGGCGGACAAATCAATAGCGACCTCGACAAGGAATCCGAACTAAAATCCACCACCGCTTTGCCTGCCTCTGTCCACGAACCAAATGTAAATCCGCTAGACTCTAATGCCATGTTTGCATCAGCAATGGCGGAATGACAAATCACATCACCAATATTTCGGTCTAAATACTTCATGATGCGCTGAGCCTTGCCCAATGAATATCCCAGCATGATGGAAGTGAAACCGTTTTCTGCATTCCGCTGCCACCATGTATTCATATCGTGAAAAACCTCCATTTGCGGCCGCCAATGAAAAATCGGCAAACCAAAAGTGCTTTCAGTAACAAAATGATGACATTGAACGGATTCAAACGCAGGCGACAAACCATCGGCAACCGTTTTATAGTCACCACTAATCACCCAAACCTCACCCAAATAGGATAGTCGAACCTGCGCACTGCCCGGCACATGTCCGGCCGGAAACAACGCAATCTCAACCCCGTTCATATAAATTGTTTCCCCGTAGGCCAAACCTTGCACCGAAATCCCTTTACCCAAGCGGAGTTTCAAAATCTCAACGCCGCTCGATTCACATAAATAATGACCCATCCCTGGCCTAGCATGATCACTGTGAGCATGCGTAACAATGGCCCTGGAAACCTTTCGCAATGGATCTATGTACACATCCGCCTGCGGACAGTAAAAACCCAATTCTGTGAAAACAACCAAGGACATTCCCTCAAATTTCCGACATTTTACCCGTGGCATCATCAAAAAGTTTCGTTTAAAAGCAAGGCAAATCAGACAATCGAACATCAACTTATAGCCAAAAATGAGTTAATTTGCGACCTATAACATTATGAAACAACGCATATTAAGTTTAGCCTTGGCTTTTACAGCGATTTTTCAGCTGAGAGCCGACGAAGGCATGTGGCCCCTAACCTTGCTACAAAAAATTCAAGATCCCATGCAAGCCCGTGGTTTGAAATTGTCAGCCGACGATATCTACGCGGTAAATCACGCATCAGTAAAAGACGCCATCGTTCGTTTGATGTCGAAACAAGGACGTATGTTCTGCACCGGAGAAGTCATCTCTAGTCAAGGATTGTTCCTCACCAACCACCACTGTGGTTACGGTGCCATTCAGGAACTTTCTACCAATGAAGACAACATCCTAAAGAATGGTTTTTGGGCCGCCAATCAACAAGCCGAGCGCAAAGCCAATTTCAATATCGGACTGCTTAAAAAAATCGAAGATGTTACTGCGATTGTCCTAAATAATATCGCCATCAACCAAGACGAAGCTTCCCGCGCAAAAGCCGTAATGGCCCAAATCGCGAAAGCCAAAGAAGCAGCCATCGCTGGATTGGGTGAAGAACGCAACAACTATGTGGTGGAAATCTCCTCTTTCTATAACGGAAATCAATACTTGGCGATGTACTACGAAGTATACCGCGACATTCGTTTGGTTGGAACCCCGCCAGAAAGTGTAGGAAAATTTGGTGGTGAGACCGACAACTGGCGTTGGCCCCGTCATACCTGCGACTTTAGCATGTTCCGCATTTATGCCAACGAAAACAACAAACCCGCAGATTTTACCCCTGCAAACAAGCCTTTTAGCCCACAACACCACTTGGCAATCAACATCGGCGGAATGAAAACTGGCGATTATGCCATGATCATGGGTTATCCAGGTCGTACTACCCGATATACTTACAGCGAAGGCATCAAATACCTTGGTAGCAAAGAGCGCCCGATGCGTGTGGCCCTCCGCCGCGATATCATGGACGTGTACGAAAAATATATGAAGCAGGACGAATCCGTTCGTTTGATGTACTCAGATCGTTTGGCCGGTATCGGAAACTATTGGAACAAATTTAACGGTGAAGCCAATGATTTGTCGAAGCCAGGTGGCCTATACGATACCCGTAAAGCAGCTGAACTTTCTTTTGAACGTTGGATGCGTGAGAACAAGAAAACCGACGTTTACGGCGATGTAACTTCCCTTTATGATGAAGCCTACCGCGAATTGTATACCTATGGCTTATACCCTGTCTACTTCCAAGATGGTATTTCTAACAGCCAGCCAATGTCGTTTGCTATGTCGATCAAAGCCATCGCCGATGCCGTTGCCTCTGGAAAGCCCGATACTGCAATGTCGAACGGTATGTTGCGCAACCTCGATGAAATGTACAAAGAGTTCTACCCTGCCATCGAAAAAGAAGTATTGGCTGCGGTATTGGATCACCTTTACAAAGACCTCGATCCAACCATGTTGCCTGCAGATTTGGTCACTTTGATGAAAAAGTACAAAGACAATGCAAGCGCGGTTGCCGAAGTATTGTTCGCTAAGTCGATTTTGTCCGACAAAGGCAGAATGGCCAAATTCTTGGCGAAACCTTCAGCAAAAAAGTTGGAGTCTGATTTGTTGTACAAGATCACAATCGCTTATATCAATAAACTTCGTGTGGATTTGAAACCCACATACGATGGCATCAACAGCAAATTGGATCGCGCCAACCGCTTGTTCTTGTCGGCCCAGTTGGAAATGTCGAGCACCAATACTGTTCCCATGGCCCCAGATGCAAACGGAACGATGCGTTTGACATACGGAACCGTGCAGGCCTACGAAGCCCGCGATGCTGTGAGCTATTCTTACTTCACTACGTCTAAAGGTATTTTAGAAAAATACAAAGTTGCTGATTTCGAATTCGATGCGCCTCAACGTTTACTTGCTTTGATTCGTGCCAAAGACTTCGGTCAGTATGCCGACAAAGACGGTGAGTTACATACTTGTTTCCTAACCGACAACGACATTACAGGTGGTAACAGTGGTAGCCCTGTAATGAACGCAAAAGGCCAATTGATAGGTACTGCGTTTGATGGTAACTGGGAAGCGATTAGTTCAGATTTCGCTTTCTTGCCAACGGTTCAAAGAACGATTAGCTTGGATGTTCGATATACTTTGTTCATCGTAGAGAAGTTTGGTGGTGCCAAGCACTTGATTGATGAAATGACAATCGTAAGA
>CANIZU010000091.1 GCA_947472115.1 Flavobacteriales bacterium
CCATCGGCGCTCCTGCGATCAAAAAAAGTATAGTAATAGCCCTTTTTGCCTTTTCCGCCGAGCCCAATAAATGCATTGTAAAGTCCAAAACTGCCAACGGTTTGATTGCATTCCAATTGCAATGGTTTGCGAAAATTGCTGCCATCTTTCATGATGTAATTGATCATTCCGCCAAATTGAGGTCCGTATTGCAAGGCCCCGGCCCCGCGGATGATTTGGATTCGTTGTACCGCCTGCATTTGAGGATTGTAATATGCCTCAGGGTAACCAAATGGATCGGCTGAAATATCCGCGCCATTCTGTCGGATATTGAATTCCCAGCTTCTGTTCGGGCTCAAACCCCGGTTTGCGATGCCAATTTGAATGCCTGAACCATCGCTTTCCCAAATCTGAATTCCGGGCACTTTTGCCAGGATCTGTCGCATCGAATTGTTGACAACCACATTGTTAACTTGGTCTAAAACCACCAAACTGTTTTTCTTACCGGCATTGATTTTGGTTCCGACAATCTCGGGTAACATCATCACATCGCGTTGCTGTCCCTTACCAACGAGGTTGATTTCGGATAGGTATTCAATGTGTTGGGCCGTATCGGGGAGGGTTTGACCAAAAAGTGGGAATATTACAGTGCCCAAGAAAAACAGGCAATAGAATTTGAGACGCGATTGAATAGTTCGATTCATTTTGATCTAATGATTCTAAATTTGATGCAAAACTATGCTTATTTAGAAAGATTACAAATATAATGTAGAAAGATTTTAAATAACATGATAATTGTCAGTATTTGCATGCTTTGCAAACGGTATGCTTCGAATGTTAGGTCACCACAATCAAAAATGAAAAGGGTTTATCACGCATAGCCAAAGCCAAATCACTTTCGTTGCAATTATAGAGTTTGAAATGTATAATCTTCCGCCAACATGGCTTCCAAATATCTTGGGAGTATCTGTTTTAATTGATTCTCGGCCTTTTCGCTGTCGTGGAATACCACAATACTGCCGGATTTTGCATTTTTTACCAGCGCCGATAAACTCCTTTCACAATCCAATCGCTTGTCGTAATCGCAGCTTAAATCACTCCATTGAATGATTTCGTAGCCTTTGGTGCGCAAAAGTTTGATTTGCGATGGCTTGATTTGACCGTAGGGCGGACGGAATAATCGGGGTTGAGCTTTTTCATCGTTCAATTGCTCATGAATTTTGCAAATTTCAGTGTCGCAATCCTCGATATCCCTGAGGTAATCGACGTTTTTGTGCTTCCATCCTTTGATGTGATGCATCGTGTGATTCCCAATTTGATGCCCTTCGGTCAATAATTGTTTAGCAGTTGCTGTATGCTTTCTCAAATTATCGCCGACGCAGAAAAAGGTCGCTTTGATTTGATGTTTTTTCAATTCATCCATCACCCAGGCCGTGATTTCAGGGTGGGGACCATCGTCAAACGTAAGATAAATCACTTTTTCTTGTCCGACTTTCCGCCAAGTACATGAGGGAATTAGCCATTGAATTGTGGAAGGAACGGAAAAAAAGTGCATCGCGAAGCAAAGTTGTGACTTTTGACATGTTTTCACAACCCAACATGGATTAAATTTGTAGCATATGGCAGAAAAAGTAACTCTCGTGGGCGGTGGATTGGCTGGAAGTCTTATGTCGATCTATTTGGCCAAGCGGGGCTATGAAGTTTATATCTACGAAAGACGTGGCGACATGCGTTCGGGAAATTACATAGGCGGAAGAAGTATCAACCTTGCACTTTCTACCCGTGGTTTACGTGGATTGGCCAAAGTGGGACTGGATCAAGATGTGTTGGATATTTCTATTCCAATGACTGGCCGAATGATGCATTCGGTGGATGGTGCTTTAAAGTATCAACCCTATGGCAAGGATGGTCAGGCGATTTACAGTGTTTCAAGAGGACAACTGAATATAAAATTGCTTCAATTGGCGGATCAATATCCCAATATTCACATGTTTTTCAACTACAAATGCGTTGCAACCAATTTGGAAACTTGCGAAACGACGTATGTCAATGAGCACGGTGAAACCATCGTAGACAAGGCCGATGTGGTTTTGGGAACAGACGGTGCCTTTAGTGCATTGCGCGACTCGATGCAACGGACCTCGAGATTCAATTTTTCTCAAACATATGAGAATTATGGTTACAAGGAATTGGAAATTGTTCCCGATGCCAATGGGGATTTTCAGTTGGATAAAAATTGCTTGCATATTTGGCCTCGTCAAAGCTTCATGATGATTGCTTTACCTAATCCAGGCGGCAATTTTACTTGCACTTTATTCATGCCGTTCGATGGAAATCCGGGAATCGATCAGTTAACTACCCCTGAGGAAATTACCGCGTTTTTTCAATTACACTTCCCCGATGCAATGTCGATGATGCCAGGTTTGGCTGATGATTATATGAATAACCCTACGGGCGTTTTGGCCACGATGCGCTGCTATCCTTGGGTTAGAGGCAACAATGCTTTGATGGGCGATAGCGCTCACGCCGTTGTGCCATTTTACGGACAAGGGATGAACTGTTCTTTTGAAGATTGCGTTGTGTTGGATGAGTGCATAGAAGAATTGGGAGGTGAATGGGGTTCGGTATTAGACGCGTATCAGAAGTTGCGCAAACCCAATGCGGATGCCATCGCTAATTTGGCGTTGCAGAATTTTGTGGAAATGCGCGATTTGGTTGGTAGCGATGCGTTTTTATACAAAAAGAAGGTAGAGCATATGTTATCGGAAAAACACCCAGACCTGTTTGTTTCGCAATATGAGCGGGTTACATTTTCTACCCGTGATTACGCTGAGGCATTGGCTTTTGGTGAACTAAACGACCGCGTTTTAGAGGCGATAATTCAAAACAAGTGGGAAGAAAAATTGGATGATAGAGGTTTTGTTGAAACCTTGTTCGCCGACCATCAATAATATCAGCAACTTACAATTTGCCTAAAGGCTATTTTGCAGGCTGCGGCTTGTATCGGGCTTTTGTTTTGGTTTCGATACTGTCCATGATGTCGGGGTTGTACTGGGTTTTATACTTGCCCTTTAACGTGAATTTCCCTGTCCTTTCGCTGCGTGTATCGCGAATGGGTTTTAAGATTTTGATATAGGCAACGATACTAATTCCGGTAATCAATGCAAAAAAGGCAATGGCTACAGTCAGTTTGATTTTTTGCTGCTTGTTCATTTTAGGGGTTGAAGGGGTGTTGTAATTGTTTGCCGACATTTATTAGGTCTTGAACTACAGCATCGACCAAGGGAATTCCATTGATTTTTCTGTATTCGCTTTGATGATGTTCTGGTTCTCCGGGAATAATTACGCTTTCTACGCCGTGTGCAGGTTGCGTGGCTTTGAATCGTTGAATCCATAGGTCCATGTCGTTTTGAAAGTCTTGGAGGTCTCTGAAGCCATCTACGTCCCAGCATCCGACAAAATGACCTAGCCCTTTTCCGGGTTGATCGGCTCGGGGTTGGAGGAAGCTAACGAAAGGGGGAACCCATGGGCCAAAATTGGCGCCATTGAGCACGCCGGAGAAAATGTCGACCCAAGCGCCCAATCCATATCCTTTGTGATAGCCATGGTCGGCATCTGAACCTAAGGGCAGAAGCAAGCCACCTTGTTTTAGGGCGGCGGCATCTTGTGTATTGTCGCCATCTTTAGTGAGCGCCCATCCTTCTGGAATGGGTTTATTCACGCGTTCAGCGATTTCTAATTTGCCGTTGGCAGCGGCTGAGGTGGCCATATCTAGAACAAATGGAAGTTCTTTTCCGGCTGGGATGGCAACGCAAATGGGGTTGGTTCCGAGCATACGTTCAGCGCCGCCTGCCGGAGTGACAAGGGGAGAGGCGTTGGTGGTTGAGAATCCGATGTAATTGTGGGGAAGGGCCATCATTGCATGATAGGCCGCGATTCCAAAATGGTTAGAGTTTGATATTCCCACCCAGCCGGAACCACATTCGTGGGTCATTTCCAGCGCCTTTTGCATGGCAAAAGGCGCGGAAATCAGGCCAATTGCGGCATCGGCATCCAGATGACCGGTGGCCCGTTTCCGCTGAGTGAATTGTAAATTAGGGGTTGGGTTGATTCGGCCGGCTTCTATCAATCGGATGTAACCACTCAAACGGGCCACACCATGACTGTCGATGCCGCGCAAATCGGCCATAAGTAATACATCCGTGGCTAAATGAGCATGCTCTTCCGAGAATTTTAATCTCAGAAAGATGTCGGCGAGCCAAGCGCGCAGCGCTTGCGCTGAAATCGTTGTGGAATTTGGATTGGCAGACATTGGCTTATTTCAACAAAGTTTGTATTACTCCTGTGCCCTCCCAAAATTCATCGCCCTTAGCATTCGCCGGCAGAAGAAACTCATATTTGACTTCCGGAAAAGTGGAGAAATTGCCTTTGATCTCGCGCAGCAAGCCCGCACGATTCACCACCAACGTCAATTCCTTGGGCTCCCCCAACTTCAAAAAGAGATCGTCGATGTTATTCTCGATCCTCACGCCATTCAAGGCAATCAGTTCGTCGTTCACATTAACCCCCAACTGAAAACCAGCGGCGGTGGGGTGGGCGTGGATGCCTTTTACAACAGTCCTGCCATTCAATAATTCGCAGGTAAGGCCGAATTTTTTGGATTGACTTTCGGTGATCTTGGTGTCAATGCCAGCGGCCTTCATCAAATCACTGTAATTAGGGATTTCGGTGGAGTGGAGCAACTGTTTCGCAAATTGATCAAAAGTAAATCCACTGCCCTTGCCAGCGTCTGGATTGCCCTTGCCAGAGAGAATCACCGTTTTCACGGCATTCAAAAAGTCCTTCTCCGTGATGCCCGCACCTTCTTCGCCCAAGGCTTTGTTCTTATAATGCGTGCGCCACAAATATTGCATCACATCGTCTAGGTGTTTGCTCCCATTGGTACTCGCCGCGATCCAAGCATCGAACAGAAAGCCAACAATTACACCCTTGGAATAATAACTATACGTGCTGTTTTTTGAGTTTTCGTTGGGGCGATATTCCTTGATCCACGCGTCGTGACTCATCTCAGTGATTGTGGCAACACGAGCGCCCATACGGTTTTCATGCGCGTTGACATAGCCCGCCATGGTGCCTAAAAATTCTTTGCGGGTAACAATTCCGGCACGCATCAGAGCGATTTCATCGTAATAGCTCGTAATACCCTCCGCAAGCCATAGCATGCTGGTGTAATTCTCTTCGCCGTATTTGAAGGGGCCCAATTCTATCGGACGGATGCGCTTCACATTCCACAAGTGGAAATATTCATGGGCAACCAATCCCAGAAAACCTTTGTATCTCGCCGCATCGGTATAAGCCCAGCGACTCATCATCAAAACTGTGCTGTTTTTATGCTCCAAACCGCCGCCGCCATTTTCCACGTTCTGCACGATGAATGTGTAGCGCTTGCAGGGATGATCGTTCACCACTCTGGCCATGGTTCTGCACATCAATTGCATATCATCACGCAGTTTTTCTAAATCGGCATTGTTACGGCCCACCATAGCCACCTCATGGGGAATGCCATCTACATCAAACGTGAAGAAGTAGAAATTGCCCAATTGAACGGGTGCATCGACCAAATCATCGAAGTTAGGGTAGGTAAAAGCCTTACGGATTGTTTCCTTGGTTTCACGAAGCCATTCACCGGCCGGGTAATCCAACACGTAATGGTTGCTTTCTCCATCATCGTCCAATGCTGTTGCGTAATTGAACCATCGCACTGGATGATCAATGCCCAAATCACCGCCCAAATGCTCAGATCCTTTCACGGTCATCAGTACAGAAGCCATGTTTAGTAATGCTTGGTCTTCGTCGATAAAGCTAGTGCGAACGCTCAACTCAAAACAATACACCAAATAACTAAATTCGATGCTTTGAATTCCCTTCGGTACGATAACTCGCCATGTGTTTTTGTTTGTTTTGGTGAATTCAACGGTTTTGCCAAAGTTGATTGGCATTTCCGCAAAAACCATTTTCGATTCATCTGCAGTGAGACCAATTGCATGCACCGACTCTACGTTTTTTGCAAATTCACGGGCCAAATAACTGCCAGGTGTCCAAATGGGCATGTAAATGTCAAGGGCACCGGGTTTCACATCCTCAATACGCAGTGTGACCTTGGCGTAATGGCTGTGCGGTGATTCGATTTTGATGTTGTAGTGAACGCGTGGTGCGCTTTGTGATTTGGCTGAAACGGTCATGGCAGTAATTGAAATTATTGCGAGTCCCAAGGTTTTAAATATCCTTAGCATTCTACAAAAATCCACTATTTTATTGATGTTTCCACTATTTTTTATTCAATTTGAGATGTCGATTTGAGGCTGTTCGACTTGAATAATCCTACAAAATTTTGTATATTCGTAAATATGAGAAATTTCAAACTTGCTTTGGGTTCAATAGGTTTTACAGCCCTTTTGGCGATGTTTTCTATGAGTATCGCAGTGAGCACAAGTTCTTGTGAAAAAGATACCGCGCTTCCTCCAGTACCTAAAGACAGTGCTGACAATGTCACTTCTGCGCAAAAGGCGTTTGATTTGCTCGTCCTAGGCAAAGATTTCTATATGAAAAAAGGATTGGATTCTGCCGGGACAGATCTCACAAGTTCCTATGCCGATCAAATCTATGTGTTGAAAAAGGAAACGTATGAGAATGGTCCTCTCACCGTTACGGCCGGTGGAGTTACCTACAACGGTACTTGGAAAGCGAATTCTGACTACTCTAAGTTGGAGTTGAATGTTACGGGCCGACCTGATTTTGCGTTTTTCAGTATACCTTGGCGCGTGACAAGTAAAACATTTACGGGTCTCAAAATGGTGCCACAGGCAAGTAATTCCGGCGCAAAAGCAATGGATCTCGAAAAAAAGTAAGTGCTATTAGGGCCTGATTAAGCCTTGGATTTAAATACTGGAACCGTTGAACAAGGTTCGCCATACATGATACTTTTTACCATCGGCGTTAATAATCGAGTGATTTCTGAATAGGCCGCTGCCGTTACAGGTAAATCGCCGCAGCCTTTAATTACGATTTTACCATCTATAAACGGAGTCAAATCCACTTTGTTCAGCGCATTGCGCCATAAAACGGCTTCTAGGGCTTGCAAATCGCCAAAGACGACTTCATAGGCAATGTTAGATAGTTTAGCCGTGATAAGCATGTAAG
>CANIZU010000092.1 GCA_947472115.1 Flavobacteriales bacterium
ATTTTTATCAGTTTTTGGGATCAGCTCATCGTCGACAACCTACTCGGGGGAATATTGACTTCGATATCCTCATCCATCACCGTTAACCGAGCGAGCAAGTAACTCACTGTAGATTCAGCCCCTTGATTCAAGTTTACATGATCAAACTCCAAACCATCGTAGCACCCACCAGTACAAGGATTGTACATGATTTGCTTTAAATGATTGGCGCCCAAAAACCAGTCAAACGCTGGCTTGATTTTCTCCAAATAACCCTGATCTGGGAACTCCATTGAAAACTTTCGAAGTGCCATGACCAAATAGGCGACATCAATCGGTTGCTCACCCCCTTTTTTCAAAACAATCGGCGGTTCAGAACGGTGCAGCCAACCCTGGTTTGAAATCATCGTGAGTTCATTTCCTTGAAACACGATCGAGAGTAAAAAGTCAAACGTAGATTTCGCTACATCGCGATACGTGATGTCCTTAGTGACAATCCAAGCGCAAAGCATCGCCTCGGGTAAAACGCTATTGCCGTAGGTTAAATAAGACTCAAACCAATGCCAATTGCGATTTGATTCGTGCTTATACAACTGCACCAACCGATTGGATAATGTCTTAAGCAATTCGATATCCGATGTCCCAGAAACGGTCATTGATTTATAATACAACCCTTTGATAACAAAAGCCATCGCGCGTGGAGAGTGCATCCGTTTCACATTGCGAAAAGCACTGTTCATCATCACAATTGCCTCTTCTATCATGTATTCAGGCAACGACTTACCCATCGAAATTACATACCCCAACGCCCAAATCGCTCTTCCATTGCTGTCTTCTAGGTTTTCCCGACGATTTTGACTGGTAAAATCACCATTCTCATCGATGTAGTTTAAGAACATTCCGTTGTGCTGTAAACACTGGGTGATAAAATCAAAATAGACATGAATTAATCGCAAATCATCTGAATCCGCCGTCCTTTGGTAATGCATACACATTGCCACCAATGCCCTAGCATTATCATCCAACGTATACCCCGTAAGCTCATTCGGCTTATTGATTTCCGAAAATTGAATCATCCCCTTGCTTGTCGTCAATTTCTCTATATGAGCCAAATTCAAAGGTGGGAGCTTGAATTCCAACTCCGTTGGCGTATGAGAAAGTTCTTGAAAAATAGCGGCATGTGCGATGGCTGAATTTTCCCAAGCGGTAGATGCCATTCTATGCAAGCCATTCAATCCCAATTTTATTCGCCTCACCTCATCATTGAGCAAACCCAAAACAGCCTCTGAAAGTTGATATGGATCTTCAAAATCTACAATCACGCCCACATCGTCTTTTAACAACTCTATGGCGTGGGGAATTGGTGTTGAGACGATGGCGCAACCGCAACCAATTGCATACGACATAGTACCGCTCACCGCCTGATTCCTGTCTTTTGACGTGAATAAATAGATGTCAGTAAGTTGCAAGTATTCCAAAATTTCTTCCACCGGTAAATACCCATTTACAAAGCGAACATTGTTCTCCAATCCCAATTCAAAGATTTTTTCCTGCAGTGATTCGCGGTATTTCTCCCCTTGTTTTTTTACGATTTCGGGATGTGTAACGCCAATGATTAGAAAAATGACATCCGGATATTCTGCAATGATTTTGGGCAAGGCATACAACGTTGTTTCGATGCTTTTACCCTCGCTTAAAAGTCCGAAAGTGGTTAGCACTCGCTGTCCAGAAAGTTTGTATTTCCTTTTCAATTCGATTTTATCCAAGTGGGGAACCAAATGCGTTCCATGAGGAATGGTCGTAATTAATGTGGGGTCTACATCGTAATCTCTAACCAAAATATCGGCCGACATTTGCGTCATCACAACTACTCTCGCAGCAAAACCCACCAATCGATTCACGTTTTCATGCATTTCTAAATCAGGAAACGGAATTACTGTGTGAAATACAAAGACCAATGGCTTATTTAAATGGCGCCAAAAGTCCATCAGCGCTGCTTGATTCTTGCCAAAAAAGCCGAATTCATGTTGTACTACGATGACCTGAATCTCTTTGGCATCATTGATTTGTTCTACAATGTTTTGAAAGCCTTTAGATCGATCGGTATTGAAAATAAATCGCGGATTACTAGGGTAATTGTATTGCTGAGTGTCTGATTCCAAAGCACAGACGGAGAGTTTATAGGTGTTACCGAATTTTCCACGTAAGGCATTAAGTAAATCGGATGAATAATTGGCAATGCCACATTCCCGCGGGGGAAACGAAGTAATAAATAGAATTTCCGGTTGTTTTGGACGAGCTTGCGCTGCAGGGATCCAATGTACCTCCCCCAATGAATCAACATAGGAATAAGGTAGGAAAGTCTGGTGATGTTGTCGTGCACTATTGTAAGTCATCATAGTTTTAAGGATTAGGGTATTTTAAAAGTTCATCAATTAAAGACTTCATCATTACCGAAGCCACTGCGATTCTCTCATCGGCGGCTCCGTAATAGACATACAATCTATCATCATAAACCAAAGCACCGCTAGGAAAACAAACGTTATTCACTTCACCTTGGCGTTCCCACCATTCTTCAGGATAAAAAAGCGGATACGGCAATCTCGCAATCACTTTTTCCGGATGATCTAGATCTAGCAATGCAGCACAGGCAGAATAAACATAGCCTTCTACCGTATCGTGCACTCCGTGATAAATCAGCAGCCAACCGGCTTCCGTTTCAATGGGCGGACATCCCCCACCCATATAACTCACTTCATGGGGGAATTCGGGCGACAATAGGATATTCTCAGAAAATGAAAGAAAGTACTTTTGCCAGTAGTCCGGAGTTAAATCGGAAATTGAATCCAGTCCCTGAACCAACTGAATGTCGGGCTTGATGCGATGAATAAACGCAAATTTTCCATTGATTTTCCGAGGAAAAAACACAACATTCTTATCCCATAAGAACAATTTATGGGGCTGTACATCAGAAAAAATGGGGACTTTATTAAATCGATGATACTTTTCATTTAACGCTCCCCGCGTTTGTGAGAGATGTCGGAACTCCTCAATAGCAATCTTAGGCACAATCAATCCGTGCTTCTCCCAAACCACCAGATCTTTTGAAGTGGCCACCGCTCCCAACGCGTTAAAACCATCAAACCCGGTATAGGTAAGATAATAGACATCATCAATTAGAACGATGCGTGGATCTTCCAACCCTTGACATTCAAAGTCGAATTGTGGAAATAAAACGGGAACGTCTTTTCGGGAATCCACAACCAACGGGGACGACAAAGTGCAATATCCAATGGTGGAGTAATTGCCCAAGGCCACTGCGCGATAAAACATGTGTATTTTGCCGTCTCTCATAATCACAGCGGGATTAAGCACGGCATGACTTTCAAAACCCAATAAGGTCTTATTTAAGACAACCCCATCTTTCCTCAGACTCAGCATGAGCCTGCTATTTTAGTATTCATAGCTTTGCTCTTAGAGCGATTTGCGTTTCGAAGGAATAACCAATACCGGAACGGTTGATTCTCTCAACACCTTTTGGGTTACATTGCCAAGGAGAATATCTTCCATCCAACGATGACTGTGACTTCCAATAACCACCAAATCGATGTCTTTTTTCTTGATGGTTTCTAAAATGACATCAGCGGCATCGCCAACTACAACCGACATACTTATAGTAGACGTACCTCCCAAATACTCTATGGTTTTTTCTAAGAATCGCTCGGAACCTGCAACCAGTGATTCCGTAATATCGGCATCCATCATGTCAGCTCCATAACCGCCAAACCCCATTATGGGTGAATACGCAGTTCTGGTGTAAATGGAGGGTTCAGCCACCACGTGCAATAAAATAATTTTTGCGCGCAAGGTTACGCCTAATGCAAATCCTTGTTCCGCAACTTTCTGAGCAGCAGGACCATAGTCGAGGGTTATAAGTATTTTTTTCATATTTGTAGTGATTAAATGAATTGGATAATTCCCATTCATTGTGGTCAAAGGTATTCGGTGGTTTCCCTGCATAGCCAAACATCCCTCATTAACAATTATGATTTATATCATAATAAATTAGTTCACTAAATGAAAATAATTTTAAATTTTAAAATAAAAGAAATAAAATAAATAATCGAATAAATAAAAATATCAAATCATCGAACCAACGCCAGACTGACTTACAGCTTCAGTCCAAGTGAAATCAACACACTTCTACCCGCCGCAGGAAGTATCCCCGGACCCAAATAATTACCTACTCTGCGATTGAAATAGATTTTGTTTTCCAAATTATTTACGCTCACCTTGACATTGTAGCGCTTTAAAAATTGGTAGGCGCAAGTAAAATCCATGACATGGAACGAAGGAATGATTCCGGTGATGCCATTGCTATTAAAAACGGTATTGTTCGCATCCGATACCATTTGACCCGTTTTTGAATAAAGCACCGACACCATAATATGGTTTGATTTAAATGTCATTCCTGATCGAAAAATATAATCAGGCACATCTTCCACTTTGTTGCCCGAAATATCCAAATTGGTTTTACCCAGAACCACTGTACCGTCGAGATATCGCGCGCGATTCAAAGCGTAAGTACAAAACACGTTCAAATGATTCTTATGCCCACCCTTAATCAGCTTCAAAACATGCAAGTCCAACATCGACTCAAATCCTGTGGTCAATGCATTGCCAATGTTCGTTCGATAATAGTATTGCGTTCCATCGGGTTTTAATAGCGTGAGATTGCCAATTCTATCCCCATAATACAATCTAAAATAGCTCACATCAAAGCGAATCACATCCATAAACTTTCCGCGCAATCCAAAATCGAAATTATACCCTTTGGAATCCCTCAAATGCGGATCCACTTCCATCAACGTGGCAGAAGGAATCAAATCAGAATGTAAAATCGGGTGATAGGCACTCGAGTAGTTCGAGAACAATTCCATATACCGTCCCAACTTAAACTCACTGCCAACCCCTTTCATCAAAACGTTCCTATTGCGATCGTATCGCTTATCAATCATCTGATACTTTGTCAAATCCCCCGTCATCTTGGAGCTGATGTTATCGAAGCGCAACCCGGGCGAAATCGACCATCGAGAAGAGAGCCTGAACAGATTTTCAAGAAACACGCCATGGTTAACCGTGTGAAAAAGCAAATCTATCCCATATCCCGGCTCCGTTAGGGCGATGTCAAAATCCGAATTCACCGTCCCCTTGCCAAATTGCTTCCGCGTTGTATTGGAGCGAGAAAATTTACACCCCGAAGAAAACACTTGCTCCTTGCCGAACAACCTATATCGATGTACTAGCTTAAGATCGGTGGTAAACGTATTGTAAAAATCCCTATCCACCTGCCGCAGATTTAACGTACCCAACTTTGTATTAATGGAATCTACAACCAAAGGACTCGCGATGAAAGCCACACTGTTTCTTTGACCGGCCAGAAAGTACGACTTCAAAATGAACGAAGTATTGGCATTGATTTCCGACTTGACAACAAAAGCGGGAATAGTAATATCGGGGCTGTAATAATTGCGTTGTCTAAGTGATTGTCTGGGATTGGCTGCGTATTGCAACTCCGTTAATCCTCCAGCCAATTGTATAGTATAGGCCATGCTCGACACTTCAAATCCAATTGCAGTCCGCTTGAATAACTGATAATACACCGAACCATATCCAGCAAAAAAATCATACCGCGAATTGGGTCGCCAACCATTGGAGCCTCGATAATTAAAATAGCCCCAGTATCTCCATTTCCCCTTTTCGCCGCCGAGCGACGTATAGCTACTCAACAAACCAAACGACCCTACTGAAACATTTGTCTCACCCCCTATCCCATTTACTTTCGCCACATCAGGCCCCTTTAGGATGTAATTAATCATACCTCCATACTGTGGACCATACTGTAACGCCGCCGAACCTTTCACCACTTCGATTTTACCCACCGCTTCCATTGGAGGATTGTAATGGACCTCTGGGTAACCAAATAAGTCGGAATTGATATTGATTCCATTTTGGTTGACATTGAATTCCATTGAGCGATGTGGACCTAGCCCTCGCGATGCGATATTAACTTGTACCCCAGAGCCATCCAATTCCATAGCGGTGATGCCGGGTACTTTGGCAAAAATATGGCGTGCATTATTTTCCGCAAGATTGGCCCCCAAAATTTCAAGGACGATTAAACTATATTTTTTGCCAGAAAGAATTGAAACCCCTTTAAAATCAGGCAAATCATGAATGGATTGTTGCATACGATGACCATCCGAATACACATCAACCCGCTTCAGTTGAGACAATAAAGTATCCCAACCCAACGAAGTATCCAATCGCAGAACAACCAATGAGTCGGCGCGCCCCGTTGTTTGGGCACTGCAATTCAATACCATTAACAAGACAGAAAAAACAGAAAAAAACCTGCGCATCATTCAACTAACATTGAGAACCAGCATCAAATGATCAGATTCAGAAACAGTGACAATTAATAAACCACCACCTTTTTGGTCGCCTTCAAACTCCCCTGGGTAATCTCAACCATATAAACACCCGGGTTCCAATTTTCCGTATTGAAATCTATGGATTTCTGATTTAGAATCGTCCTAGAATCAACCATTCCACCAATTACATTAAACACCTCAACCCTCGCATTTTCAAGTCCTTCCCCTTCCAAACTAAATTTGTTTGTCGCTGGGTTTGGGTACACATTGATCGTATTTTCAAAGTCCAATAATTTTGAACTCAAAGCATAAGTGGTCGTGAAATTGTATTCGAAAAAGCTACCAAAATCGGCATTGAACGTTTTTATCAAAGCATTAGTATTGCCGTTTCTCAAACGAGCGAAACCTGTGCCTTGGGCCGTATTTGCCCACCAATACAAACCATCCAACCCGTAATCGTTCACGATCAACTTATAGCAACCGTTGAGATTGAATGGGTAAACTGTGGTTTTATTGGCCACCGTAAACGTATCGTGAAGTACCACCTTCCCATCTACATCTAACAAGGTAATGGCATTTTCCGTGGGGTAATTATTGGTTCTAAATTCTATCTTAAAATTGGCTGGCAAAACATCGGGCATCGCAACTGGGGTCTCGGTTGTGCTGTTCAAAGGATACGCATCGGGCTGACCGTTGACTTCAGAAATTTCACAATGAAAAAT
>CANIZU010000093.1 GCA_947472115.1 Flavobacteriales bacterium
AGCGGGAAATGCAAGGCAAGCGCAGCTGATGGATACGTTGCGCCTTTCTGTGGAACGGGCTCGATTGGCGTTTGAGGGTTTGAAAGATGCGGAAAAAATCATTGCTCAGGTGATGGGGACAAAATACGTGAACGACAGTTTCGTTTCTCGATTGAAGAAATTGGAAAAACCATTGCTAGATAGCATTGCCGCGTTGAAGTTGTTGTATATGTTGCCGGAGGATTATAGGCCTTATGAAGAAGCTACTGTGCGATTGATGGATCATTTGCAAACTGCCAATGGTCTCATTGAAGGCAATGAAATGCCGGGTGAAAACAGTTTGGTTGCATTGAAAACAGCGCAAAGAGAAACGAATCGTGTAGTGGCTAGGATCAATGCCTTTATGTCGAAGGATTACGCCGCTTTCTTGAAATTGGTTTTGGCTGAGCAGATTGCCCCGCTAAAGCAATACCCGAGTTGGTGATAGAATAAGAACCCATTCTCACAATTTGTATTTTGTCGAACTTTTTGGCCTGTAAAATCATAGTCATTCCACGTCAATTCATTGATATGTGATGAATTGATGGTCATATATCGTTTAATTATTGATCAAAAATAATTAAACAAAAACATGTTAAAAATGCATCTTTTGGGATTTGATATTTGTGCTTAGGGGTTGATTTTCCTTAATATCTCGTATCATTAAGAAAGAAAAAATACTTGTTATAACACATATTTTTTTATCTTTTGTATAACACAATTTTGTCTTCCTCGTGTTACCTATGCACTTAATAAATTAATAGACATATGTTTACACAGTTACTTAGCACAGTAGCATCTGGCAGTGAGCTAGACCTACTAACCGGAACCTCTCTTCCGTCGTACATCGCCTTTACCTTCTTCGTAGGTACAATGGCTATGATGGCGGCTTCTGTTTTCTTCTTCTTCGAGATGCGCAATGTTGCAGAACGTTGGAGAACTTCTATGTTGGTATCAGGTTTGATTACCTTCATCGCTGCCGTGCACTACTATTACATGCGCGGATTCTTCATGGAACACCAAACATCACCTACTTTCTTCCGTTACGTAGATTGGTTGTTGACAGTTCCTTTGATGTGTGTTGAGTTTTACTTGATCACCAAGAAAGCTGGTGCTAAGTCAGGATTGTTGTGGAAGTTGATCTTCGCTTCAGTTGTGATGTTGGTAACAGGTTATTTTGGAGAAGCAGTATGGCGTGACAACAGCGTGTTGTGGGGTGTACTTTCTGGTGCTGCTTACTTCTACATTGCATACTTGGTATGGTTCGGAGAAGTGGCTACATTGGCCAATACCGCTGGTCCTGCAGTAGCAAAGGCTACCAAGACTTTGGCTTGGTTTGTATTGGTAGGTTGGGCAATTTACCCATTGGGTTACATTTTGGGTACCCCAGGTGGTTTGTTTGGAATCACTTTCAGCGCAGACACTCGTGTAATGGATGTTGTTTACAACATCGGTGATGCAGTGAACAAAATCGGATTCGGTTTGGTAATCTACGCATTGACTCAAGCTGACAAAGATTAATTTCTTTAGTTATATTGATTAGCAAAAAAGGCCCGCGAAAGCGGGCCTTTTTTTGTGCTAGTATTATTTGATGTTCTTGTATTTAAATCACATCAACCAGAGCAAGGGGTTTGTGAGATTATCACAAGGCATCAATCCAAAATAAATCCTTGGGCCTTCTTTACGAAGCGCTCTAATGATTCACCTTGTAATTGACCGCGTTGTAGCATCGCCAAGTCCATACAGTATTGTAACAACTCGTTGCGACCATCGCCGTCTTTGCCCAATACTTTGCTAGCCAAAGCGTGATTGGTATTGACAACCATTGTCTGCTTGTTCAAGCCCATATTGCCGTAAGGGAAACCATTTCCCATCTTGGCCATGTCTTCCATCCGGCGTTCCCACTCATTTCTATGTACCGAAATAAAATCGTCTTGCGGTGGAAGTGATTCCATTTTTACCTCAAAAGCCAATTCGTTCACAACCGCTTTCACACTGTCTTCCAATGTTTTGCGTTGATCTTCGCTCAATACAGATTCAATGGTAACTTCCTTTTCGATCAACTGATCCATCGGACCACCATCAACGCAACGGAATTTTACCTTTTCGAACTTACCTTCAACCCAACCCGCAAAATGCGTATCCAAAGGACCGTTCAACACAACCACCTCGTAGCCTTTGTCTTTGGCGGCCTTAATATTCATGTGCTGCAAATTGATATCCGTAGAATACAATACTACCGTTTCTCCGTTTTTGTCGGTCTGGTTAATCTTCGCATGATCAATCCACTCTTGGATGGTATTCAACTTTCCATCGGTGGTCTTTAACAGGCAGATGTCTTTGGTGCGCTCGGCAAATTTTTCATCCGCAACCATTCCGTATTTCACAAACAAATCGAGGTATTCCCATTTGCTATCAAAATCGGCGCGATCGGCTTTGAATAATTCGTTCAATTTGTCGCTGACTTTCTTACTGATGTGCTGGGTGATTTTCTTCACATTGGCATCGCTCTGCAAAGAACTACGCGATACGTTCAACGGAATGTCTGGTGAATCAATAACACCCTTCAGCAATACCAAATACTCTGGCAAAACATCCTTCACATCCTCGGTAACGAAAACCTGGTTACAATACAATTGTACGCGGTTCTGACGGTTGTCGATGGCCTCATTCACCTTCGGGAAATACAAAACACCCGTTAGGTTGAATGGATAATCCGTGTTGATGTGGATGCTAAATAAAGGGGCTTCTTGGCCCGGGTATAATTCCTCAAAGAATGTCTTGTAGTCCTCTGCTTCCAAATCTGCTGGCTTCTTAGTCCAGATGGGCTGCGTGTTGTTGATGTCTTCGCCATCGAAAGTGATAGGAATGGGGAGGAAACGACAGTATTTGCGGAGTAATTCGCGCAATTTCCACTTGGACAAATAGGTTTCCGCATCTTCGTCGGTTAGATGCAAAATCACATCTGTTCCGCGTTTTTTGCGCTTTCCTTTTCCGATGTTATAACTGGTAGCACCGTCGCAATCCCAATGAACCGCTTGTGCACCTTTTTGGTAAGATTTTGTTTCGATGGTAACTGTTTTCGATACCATGAAGGCGGAGTAGAATCCCAAACCGAAATGACCAATCATTTGATCGGGGTCTTTGTCTTTCCACTGTTCAGCAAATTCGCGTGCACCAGAAAATGCCAATTGGGTGATGTATTTTTCAACCTCTTCTTCTGTCATTCCAATCCCTGAATCCGAAATAGTAAGAGTTTTGGCTTTCTCATCGAAGCTGATTTCTACTTTACAGTTGTCGATAGGGTCTTCAAACTCCCCAATACGGGATAGTGTGCTTAGTTTTTTGGTAGCATCCACCGCGTTGCTAACCAATTCTCGAAGAAAAATTTCCTGATCGGTGTATAGGAATTTTTTAATAATCGGGAAAATGTTCTCTGATTGAACTGAAATCTGTCCTGTTCTCATGCCGGTTGATTGTCAATCTGTGTACCAAAGCAACCGAACTGAAATTTTGTCATACTGATATCGATGAGCGATGGGTTTTCTTTGTAAAGCAACCACTATTTGACAGAATTTGGCAAAAATTCCGAAAGATTTTTTACTGTTTAGATTCTTTGCAACGTTGTTTGGTGTGGGTGTAATCGCTGTTGAAATTTGCTGGATGATTTTGAAAATGTGGTTATACGTATATAAATTATATAAATTTGTACGTATGAAAAAGAAGTTAACCCTTTTGGTTGATACCCAATTGGTAGAGCGGATGAAACTGCTGGTTGCAACGAATGGACAATCTTTATCGGCCGTGGTTGAACAGTTTTTTGCGCAGCAGTTGTCGAAGGAGAGGAGTGCCGTTGAAAAGCCGGAGGTATCGGATGACGACGTTTTCATTGCCAAGTTTGGCGGTATTGCTACAGGGATGGGGAACCTCACAGATGCCGAAATCCGGGATTTGGTTTATATGGAGCGAATAAAATAACATTCTTAGGTTTCTAACCATGGCGATTTTAATTGACACAAATGTTCTTCTCGACTTTTTACTGCAGCGGGTTGATTTTTATGATGATGCAAGATCAATAGTTAGGTTAGCAAGGAAACGGGAATACGAATTCAGAATTACGGCATTGACATTGGGTACTGCATATTATATTATGCGAAAGCAATTTTCTCATCCAGAAGCGTTGACATTATTGCAGGAGTTTAGCGCTGTTTTTCCCTGTGTAAACTCATCTAATTCGGCATGTCAGGACGCATTATTTATGGGTTTGGGAGATTTTGAAGATGCGATGCAGGTGGCAATGGCCAAATCGACTTGTGAGATGATTATTACCCGGAATGTGGCTGATTTTAAGCATTGCGGGATGTTGGTGATTTCGCCGAAAGATTTTTTGCGCATGCAAACCCAAAACGATTGATTTTTGCATCGAAGTATGGATCAGGAAGGCCAAGGATATCGAAAAACGCTTACACCGTCGCAGGCAAAGCCAAAGATTGAGAAGTATTGTGACTATCAGGAGCGCAGTCATCAGCAGGTAAAACGAAAACTGCAGGGCTATGGCTTGAGTAGCATGGATGCGGACCTGTTGCTTTTGGAAATGATGCAAGCCAACTTATTGAATGAGGAACGTTTTGCGATGGCCTATGCGCGGGGAAAATTCAAAATCAAGGGATGGGGAAAGGTCAAGATTAAGCAAGGACTCAAGCGCGAAGGTGTGGGTGAAAAGTTGATTCAGCAAGCATTGGCATCATTGGGGATGGATGATTACGTGAAGACATTAGAAATGCTCGCAGAGAAAAAGTGGCCTTTAGTAAAAGGCGCATCACAAATGGAAAAGGTCTTTAAGTTAAAGCGATACTTGGTGGGAAAAGGCTATGATTTTGAGGCGATTGATCGCGCGATTGCCCGCGTTACAAACAGAGAGTAACTGCGTTTAGGGCTTAAAATGTCCCATCGGCATATTCAACCACTCCAAGGCGGAAGAGCCGAGCATCATCGACTTGATATCGTCGGAATAGTTGGATAATCGAATCAGTTCACCGGGGTTGTCTTCGCCCAACGGGAAAGGGTAATCTGTGCCTAAAGTGATTCTGTTTGGACCTACTAGATCAACGACAACTTCAAGCATTTTGGGGTCGTGTACCAAGCTATCGAGCCAGAATTGACCTAGATATTTTTTTGGATTGTGGATGTTATCGACGGCAACCAGATCGGGGCGGGCTTGCCAACCGTGTTCAATGCGTCCGATAGTTGCAGGGAATGCTCCTCCACCGTGGGCAAAAGCCACGCGCAAGCGGGGCAATCGTTCAAAAATACCTCCAAAGATCATCGAGCAAATCGCAAGCGAAGTTTCCATGGGCATTCCAACGAGCCAAGGCAGCCAATAGTTCTGCATTTTTTTGTTGGCGGAATACCACCAAGGATGAACAAAAAGTGCCATATCCAACTCTTGCATCGCCTCAAAAATGGGGAACAGAGAAGGGTCGTTTAGGTTCATGTGGTTTACGTGAGAGCCAATTTGTATGCCTTTGAGTCCAATTTCTTTGCATCGGCGCAACTCTTGAATTGCTAGATCGGCGTGCTGCATCGGAATGGTGCCAAGTCCTACGAAACGGGTGGGGTAACGATGACAAACATCGGCAATGTGATCGTTGAGATACTTAGAAATTTCCAAGCAATGTTTGGGTTCTGCCCAGTAGCTAAACATCACGGGGATCGTGCTAATTACTTGAACATCAACATGATGATGTCCGCATTCTTTGAGTCGTTGTTCAGGATCCCAGCAATTGCTTTCGATTTCGCGGAAGAACGCATCGTCCATCATCATTCTTGCGCAGCAGGGTTTGTGGTGCTCAAGTTGAACAAACTCTCCGTAGCCAAATTTCTCTTTCCAGCGAGGGAGGTTTTCTGGGATGATGTGTGTATGTATGTCGACCGTGAAAAAATTCTGCGAGGAAAGCATGCAACAAAAGTACACAGATTCCGCGAAATGCTTTTTTCATCCGTAATTTCGCTGCTTTAGGGGTTATTCATGAGCAATTACAAGAAAAGAAACGTTGATTTGTTTGGGGCCATGAGCATTGTGGTTGCCAATATGATTGGTACGGGTGTATTTACCAGTTTGGGGTTTCAATTGTTTGATATTCAATCGGGTTTTGGTATTATCATGATTTGGTTGGTTGGTGGAGTGTTGGCCCTGTGTGGCGCATTTTGCTATGCCGAACTCGCCACGCGATTGCCAGAAGACGGCGGGGAATTTTATTTTTTATCCAAGATTTTTCATCCGGCTTTGGGTTTTGTAGCAGGGTTTGTGAGTTCTACGGTGGGATTTGCTGCACCAATTGCCGGGGCTGCCATCGCGTTGGGGGCTTATGTGCACGGCGTTTGGCCAGGGGTGAATGAAATGGCATTGGCCGTTGTGATTATTGTTGTAATTAGTGCCATTCACTGGTGGAATGCTAGGTTGGGTTTGGATTTCCAGAAGGGCTCTACTGTACTTAAGGTTTCTATGATTTTGTTGTTCATCGGTGCAGGATTTGCATTGGGAACGCAGCCGGTGGATTTTCTTCCAAGCGCACAGAGCTTCCGCGAAATATTTGGATCCGCTTTTTCTGATTCAGGCGGTGCTGGATCAGTTGCGGCGGGTGTTAGCAATGGTGGAGGCGGATTTTTTGGTCTTGGTACTTTGATAACTCCGGCTTTTGCGACCAGTTTGATATGGGTCAGTTTTGCCTACAGTGGTTGGAATGCGAGTACTTACATTGCTGGATCTATTGAAAATCCCAATCGCAATTTATCGCGCAGCATTTTGATGGGAACGCTTGTTGTTACTGCCTTGTATGTACTATTGAATATGGTCCTAATGAAGTCGACCGCAGTCGCTAATTTGGTTGGAGTTAAGGAAGTGGGTTTGGTTGCGGCGGAAGCCATTTTGGGGAAAAAAATCGGACAGTTGATGGGCGGAATCATCAGCCTTTTATTGGTTTCAACGATTAGCTCTATGGTATTTACTGGACCGAGGGTATTGGCCAAGATGTTTGAAAATATTCCGAGTATGGGATTCATTTCTAAGCGTGAAGCCGACGGAAATCC
>CANIZU010000094.1 GCA_947472115.1 Flavobacteriales bacterium
ACCGCCAATGCCATCGGTGAGTCGCTCAAAGAAAACGCCCCCATCGTGGCCGATTTCAACGTGGTAAAAGGGTTCTTGAACATCGTCCTCAAAACCGATATCTACGCCGGTTTCCTCAAATCAGAGTGGAACAACGCATCGTTCGGACAAACATCGCTCGGTGCAGGCAAAAAGGTGATGGTGGAATATTCATCGCCCAATACCAACAAACCCCTTCACCTTGGACACGTACGCAACAACCTCTTGGGCGTGTCGGTGGCAAACCTATACAAAGCTGCCGGATACGAAGTGGTGATGGCCAACTTGGTCAACGACCGTGGTATACACATTTGTAAGTCGATGATCGCTTGGCAAAAATTTGGCAATGGCGAAACCCCCGAATCAACTGGGATGAAAGGCGACCACCTGGTTGGCAAATACTATGTGATTTTCGAGAACGCCCTTCGCGATCAAACCCTTCCGGTGATTGAAACTGCCATCGCTGGCAACTGGACCCCCGAAGGCGATGTCGCTCAAACAAAATATTCAGCGATTTTGGGTCAACTGCAAAAGGCAACAGAAGACAAACAAATCGCCAAACTCAAAGACGATATCAAGGAATTGGTGCGAAACCAATCGGCCCTGATGCGCGAAACCCAGCAAATGCTCCGCGATTGGGAAGCCGGCGTACCCGAGGTCATCAGCCTTTGGAAGACCATGAACGCTTGGGTTTACAGCGGATTCGAAAAAACCTATGCCCGGATGGGTGTTTCGTTCGACCAATACTATTACGAGTCTGATACCTATAAATTGGGCAAGGACGTGGTGGACGAAGGGCTGCGAAATGGCGTATTCTATAGCAAAGACGATGGCAGTGTTTGGATCGATTTACGCGAAGACGGCCTCGATGAGAAGCTTGTTCTTCGTGGCGATGGCACCAGCGTTTATATCACCCAAGACATCGGAACTGCGGATTTAAAATACCAGCAACACGGCGTAGATCAGAGCATTTACGTGGTGGGCAACGAACAAGATTATCACTTCAAGGTGTTGTTCTTGATCATGAAAAAACTCGGACGTCCCTTTGCCAGTGGCATGCATCACCTCAGCTACGGCATGGTGGATTTGCCTAGCGGGAAGATGAAAAGCAGGGAAGGTACTGTGGTTGATGCCGACGACTTGATCCAAGAAATGGTTAACGAGGCGAAGGCAAAAACGATAGAGTTGGGCAAAACCGAAGGATTGGCAGACGAAGAGCTTTCGAACTTATACGAATCTTTGGGATTATCGGCCTTGAAATTCTTCATTCTCAAGGTAGATCCACGCAAGCGGATGTTATTCAATCCGCAGGAGAGCATCGACTTCCAGGGCGATACAGGTCCGTTCGTGCAATATACTTACGCCAGGATTCAGAGTATTTTGCGCAGTGCTTCGGCGGATGCCAGCAATGCATCTTGGCAGCAGGGCGATATCAACGATCAGCTTCAGCCCCTTGAAATTGAGGCCATCCAAACGTTGTACCGCTACTCTGAAGAGGTCAACAAGGCCTGCAGCGAATCATCCCCCGCGGTGATTGCCCAATACTGCATTGATTTGTCGCGGACGTTCAACCGGTTTTACAACGAGTGCCATATCATGCGCGAACCGGACCCCATCATCAAAAACACCCGCCTCAAACTCGCTCATTTCACCGCCCACACCTTGAAACACGCCCTCAATTTGCTCGGCATTCAGGTCGTTGAGCGAATGTGATTTAAATCAAATTCACTTCTTGCAACTCTTTTCCCAAAGAGTGAATCCCTTCTTGAATTTTAGCCAATTGCTTCGCGCTAGGGATCTTTGTTCCTTGGATATACTGCGACAGCAAGGTTGCATGCATCCCAATTTTCTCGAAAAAACCGTACAATATTGGAATCCAACTCCAATATTGTATACTTTTGTAGTATGATTCGCAGAGACGCTACATCAAAAATCCTATCTCTAGCCAGCCAATTTAAAGCCGTTGCCATTGTTGGACCTCGACAATCGGGCAAAACAACACTGACAAGATTCGCCTTCCCAACCAAGGCTTATGTCAATTTTGAAAACCCCGACACACGATTGTTTGCAACAGAAGACCCCAGAGGATTTTTGTCCAATTACCCCGATGGTGCCATTTTCGATGAGGCTCAACGCGTACCCCAACTATTTTCCTATCTCCAACAAATCCTCGATGAATCAACTAACAATGGCCTGTTCATCATCACCGGTTCCAACAATTTTCTATTACAAGAGAGTATCTCACAGTCGTTGGCAGGAAGGGTCGCCTACCTAAATTTATTGCCCCTGTCGATGGGTGAGATTGACAATAAAGACCTAAGCTGTAATGAACTCATTTTCAAAGGATCATATCCCTCCTTGTACAAAGATGAAATCGATGTAAACAATTGGTATTCAAACTACATCAGAACATACATCGAAAGAGACGTACGCTTGATTAAAAATATTTCCAACCTCATCATCTTCGAGCGTTTCATTCGACTTTGTGCCGCGCGTATCGGTCAACTATTGAATATCAATAGCCTCGCCATTGAAGTCGGCGTGGACTCAAAAACAATCAATTCATGGATTGGCATCTTAGAAAGTACTTTCGTTGCATTCAGACTACAACCCTACCACAAAAATTACAACAAACGCATCGTTAAAATGCCCAAGCTCTATTTTTACGATACCGGCTTGGCCTCGGCATTATTGGGAATCGAGAATAGTATTCAATTAGACCTGAATTCATACAAAGGACCCTTGTTTGAGAATTTGATCGTCTTGGATTTCATCAAAAATCGCTTCAATCAAGCAAAATCGAACAATCTTTATTTCTGGCGAGATAGTATGGGCAATGAATTAGATATCCTTATCGACAGTGGAAATTCCTTAATTCCCATAGAAATCAAATCGGGCCAAACCATTACAAATGACTATTTCAAAGGCCTAAAATACTGGCAAAAAATAAGCAGCCACGAAACAAATGGTTATGTTGTTTATGCAGGTCAAAACATTGAAAAGCGAAGTAATAACATCACTGTTATCCCATTCAATGAAATAAACAGCATCGAAGTATAACATCTTTGTTGTCCGCCGACACATCAAACCTCCCGATCGGGATTCTCTTTCAGAAACTGAGCCCAGCCACCCGCCTTGTTGTTGCCACCCGCAGTGCCACCCTTGGTGCTACCAAACGCCCGCGGTGCAAACTGATAGAAATGACAAACCGCCGCCGCCAATCCATCCGTGGCATCCATCGTTTCGGGCTTCTCTTCAAAATTGAATTCCGCATGTAGCATCGCAAACACCTGCTCCTTGCTCGCATTCCCATTCCCCGCAATTGATTGCTTGATCTTCCTAGGTACATACTCAAAAACCGGCAAACCCTTGCCAATCGCCGCCGCGATCGCAACCCCTTGGGCCCGACCCAATTTCAACATCGACTGGACATTCTTGCCAAAAAAGGGAGCCTCCACCGCAACTTCCGTAACCTCGAACCCCTCAATCAACGCCGTCACGCGCTCATAAATGTGATGCAACTTCTCCCCCGCATCACCCACCTTGGCCAATCGGACCACGCCCAAGCCCAATAACTTAGGCTTCTTGCCCTCAATCTGAATCATTCCGTACCCCAACAAATTGGTGCCCGGATCTATGCCCAATATTACCCGCGGTTTCTCCACCCTACAAAGATGCCGATTTCCGAAAAAATCCGAGGAAAATTTCCGAAATTTGTAGAAATTCATTTACAAAACCTATTCATGGCTTTCGATTTAGACCTCATCCAATCCGTTTACCAAAGAATGCCCCAGCGCGTGGCCGCCGCCCGTCAATTGTTGGGAAGACCCCTCACACTCACCGAGAAAATCCTTTTCTCTCACCTGTGGGATAACGCCGCGCCGCAAGCCTTCGGACGTGGTAGCGATTACGTAGATTTCGCACCCGATCGTGTAGCTATGCAAGACGCAACCGCCCAAATGGCATTGTTGCAGTTTATGCAAGCCGGGCGCCCAAAAGTAGCCGTACCATCAACCGTACACTGTGATCACCTCATCACCGCCAAAACAGGTGCCGGTGAAGACCTTACCAAAGCAACCACAGAAAGCGCCGAAGTTTATGATTTCCTCGCCTCTGTTTCAAATAAATATGGCATCGGATTCTGGAAGCCCGGAGCCGGTATCATCCACCAAGTTGTGCTCGAAAACTACGCCTTCCCTGGCGGAATGATGATCGGTACCGATTCTCACACCGTAAACGCGGGTGGATTGGGTATGATCGCCATCGGTGTGGGTGGTGCAGACGCTTGCGATGTAATGGCAGGCCTCCCATGGGAACTCAAATGGCCAAAGTTGATCGGTATCAAACTTACCGGCAAACTCAGCGGATGGGCAGCCCCCAAAGACGTAATCCTTAAAGTCGCTGGCATCCTCACCGTAAAAGGTGGAACCGGAGCCATCGTAGAATATTTCGGCGAAGGTGCCAACGCAATGAGCTGTACCGGAAAAGGTACCATCTGTAATATGGGTGCCGAAATTGGAGCAACCACTTCAACCTTCGGATACGATGATTCGATGGAGCGTTACCTGCGTGCCACCGGCCGTGAAGCCATCGCCGATGCTGCCAACGGCGTCCGCGAACACCTCAATGCCGACGCAGAAGTTTACGAAAACCCAACAGCCTACTTCGACGAAGTAATCGAAATCAACCTATCTGATTTGGAGCCCCATTTGAACGGCCCATTCACACCAGATTTGGCTACCCCTATCTCTAAAATGAAAGAAGTTGCCGCCGCCAACGGTTGGCCCACCAAAGTTGAAGTGGGTTTGATCGGTAGCTGTACGAACTCCTCTTACGAAGATATTTCTCGTGCCGTGTCTTTGGCCAAACAGGTTTCTGAAAAGAACCTCAAAACCAAAGCCGAATACATGATCACCCCCGGTTCTGAGCAAGTTCGTTATACCATCGAGCGCGATGGCTTCCTCGATGTGTTCGATCAAATCGGTGCCAAAGTATTCGCCAACGCTTGCGGACCTTGCATCGGAATGTGGGATCGTATGGGCGCCGACAAACAAGAAAAGAATACCATCGTTCACTCGTTTAACCGCAATTTCGCGAAACGCGCCGATGGAAACCCCAATACATACGCGTTTGTAGGTAGCCCTGAACTCGTGACAGCATTGGCTATCGCGGGTGATTTGACCTTCAACCCCCTCACCGACACCCTCATCAACGAAAATGGCGAAGCCGTGATGCTCGATGCCCCAACCGGCTACGAATTGCCAATCCTCGGATTCGCAGTTGAAGATGCAGGCTACCAAGCACCAGCTCTCGATGGCAGTGGCGTAGAAGTGAAAGTAGCGCCAAACAGCAGCCGCTTGCAACTCCTCGATCCATTCGCGGCATGGGAAGGCACCGACCTAAACAACCTCAAATTGTTGATCAAAGCAAAAGGAAAATGTACCACCGACCACATATCTATGGCAGGTCCTTGGTTGAAATTCCGCGGTCACCTCGATAACATTTCTAACAACTTGCTCATTGGCGCCATCAACTTCTTCAACGAAAAAGCGAACGAAGTGAAGAACCAATTGAATGGCGATTACGATACCGTACCAGGCACCCAACGCGCTTACAAAGCCGCTGGCATTGGAACCATCGTAGTGGGTGATGAAAACTATGGTGAAGGTTCAAGCCGCGAACACGCTGCCATGGAACCCCGTCATTTGGGCGTTCGTGCCGTGTTGGTGAAGAGCTTCGCTCGTATCCACGAAACCAACTTGAAAAAGCAGGGGATGTTGGCATTGACATTTGCAGATAAAGCCGATTACGACAAAATTCAGGAGGCTGATACCATTAGCATCCTTGGTTTGACAGATTTCGCTCCCAACAAAGCCTTGCAAATGGTATTGAACCACGCCGATGGCAGCAGCGACACTATCACTGTGAACCATAGCTACAACGAACAGCAAATCGATTGGTTTGTTGCCGGTGGCGCGTTGAACATCATTCGCAGAAGCGTGGCATAATTACCTCCTTTATACAATCTGACCATGAAAGGCGAGAAGTGGATATATCCAATCACACTTTTCGCCTTTCTTTGTTTACGGGCCTTTGCCTATAGTTATTTTTCCGGCAACTACACCGATTCCGACCAATGTGTAATGTGGCAGATGGCGGACGATTTTGCCAATTTTAGTTTCCACACCCCCTTTTTTTACGGTCAACTTTACTCCTCCGGCCTCGAAGCTTGGCTCGCAGCACCCTTCATTTGGCTGGGAATCCCTGTCTATCGCGCGGTTCCGTTGGTCACAGCACTCATGTCGACCCTCCCCTGGATTTGGATGTCGCAACTCGCACGAAAACGCAGCGGTAACCTAGCAGGTAGCGCGGTTCTTTGCTTGAGCCTAGCATTCCCAATTTCTTGGCTACAAACCACTTACATCTCTCGCGGTTTCATGCAATCCGTCTTTCTGACATCCTTGGCCACGCGATTCATGGATCGATCTCGACTCTGGTTCAACATCGGACTATTGCTGATGGGCTGGGGTTTGATACAAAACGCGAATGGACTGTTACTGCTGCCGGGTGTCTTCCCCATTTGGATGGCGGAGTTTCGGCGTTTCGCCGGAATAAAGTCGACTCCGGTCCGACAGGCCATTGTCAATTCAATTCGCTTCGTCTGGCCAGCGACATTGGGGCTTATTTTACTCGTGATCACCTATGCGACGCTAAAGTCACTTCATCCAGAATGGATGATTCATGCAACGGTTCAGACCAATGTATCGTGGCGGGTTTTCGCCGAGAGCATTCAGCGCTACAACTGGTTTTTACAGCACACATACGGCGGACGTCCGCCTTTGTTGGGTTGCGGGATCATCGCATTGGGTGTTTTGCTCATTACCACGCCTCAATCCCGAAATCAATGGTTGGCATTTTTTGGGATTTTATTCTTACCTCTGGCATTGCTAGCGGTAGAAAAGACAACCGATGGCACCGAAAACATCTTTTTTGGCTACGGTCGATTTTTCTTGGCAGTGCCCTTTGCGTGGGGTTGGCAAATTGCGAGTTCGGGATTTTCGTTCCAG
>CANIZU010000095.1 GCA_947472115.1 Flavobacteriales bacterium
AGTTGGTTGTAAAACTTGTCGACTTGAAATTTGTAAGCCGCGTATAATTCGTCTTGATATTCCTTTGGAATTTGTCGTACTTCCTTCCACTGTCGCATGTACTCGCGGAGCGCATTCAAACTTTGATCGTTCTCTTCTGAATCTACCAACGCTTTTATTTTGTCAAGAATGAGTTGCTTTTGCTTTAGGTTGTGCAACTTTTCCTCTTCTGCGCGTTTCCGCTCGTCTTCACGTCTTTTCTTGAAAGCGGTAATGATTTGCTGAATGGATTGTTTTGTATTGTCCGCAGGAGCCACGAAATCCCTAGGATCATTTCCAGCTTCAACCCATGTTCGAATCATACCGGGTCTTTCTTGGTCTAACAGATCGTCCAGCGCATTGCGAATGGCCTGCAATTGATTGTAGGCTTTCTTCACATCGGTTGCGTGAACCAATTCCTCTGCTGCTGCGAGTAATTCTTCTTTGCTAAGGGTTGAATACTGTAATTCCAATGAAATTTCCTCAGTATTGAGTTCAATCATTTGTTCGGCTACAGTTAATTGTTCCGCGTAGCTTTCAGCTGCCTTTTCTAATTCGTCTGACATGGTAAATAAGTGTTGAAATAGGGTAAATTATTGTTGATCGATAGATTCTTTCGTAAATAGCATCCACAAAGCGGCTTCCGCGGCTTCTGAACCCTTGTTGCCTAGTTTTCCACCGGCACGTTCCATGGCTTGCTCTTCGGTATTGGTTGTGATAACCCCAAAGATGCAAGGTTTATTTGTCTTTAATGATAATTCACCAACGCCACGCGTCACTGATTCACACACATAATCAAAATGGGGTGTATCACCTTTGATCACACAGCCCAAAGTAATCACTGCGTCGCAGCCTTTTTCGAATAACCATTGAGCTGCAATCGGCAATTCAAATGCCCCGGGTACAGTAGCCTCAATGATAGAAATCGACTGAAAAGTTTTGTGATGTGTTAAAGTTTCAACTGCTCCATTCCTCAACACGGAGGTAATATGCTGATTCCATACAGCTGTCACTACACCTATTTGGTAGTGTTTTTTGTTGTAGGAAAAAGTAGGTGAGGGAGAAGAAGAAATCGCTGTTGCCACCTGCGTGTTATTTGTTCAATTCACCCATCAAACCCTTAAGGCGATAGATGTACTTCTCAGCGTCTTGTCCTTCTCTAGTCGTGCCATACTTGTTGTCGAGTTCTTCGTAACAAGCCAATGCAGCACTGTAGTTTTTTGACAATTCGTAGTGTACTCCGGCTTTTTGAAAGTAAATACTGGTGTATTCGTTATCGCCCAAACGAGCGGCTTTCTCATATAAACTGGCAGCTTTTTCCAATTCGCCTAAGCCACTTTTACAAGCTGCTTTTGCTGCGATGATGGAAGGACCCAACAATGCATCATTTGCACTAAATTTATCCAAATAATCTAATCCTTTTTTGTATTCAGCTTTCTTCAAATACGATAAACCTGCAACCAATGCAGCTTCTTTGCCTTTCTTAGTGAAACAATAATCATCGGCAATATCAACCGCCGAAGTGATTTTGTTCTTCTTATCGCCTTTTAAAACGATGTCGAATGAATCTGTTTTGAAGTAGTGGTACATTTTTGCAAATTTCACAGAGGCTTCTTTTTCTTGTGAAGGCATGTAAAAGTTGAACCAATATATCATTCCACCTACAATCGCCAAGGTCGCAAAACCCACGATTTGAACATGTTTCTTATTCACTTCGTAGAAGTTTTTTATTCTGGCTTGTAGTAGTTGATAGCTTTCTTTGATGTTCATAATAGTTAAAAGAGGGCGCGAATATAAGAAATTAAAATTTTAGTCGGTAATATATGGGTAATCGTTTTCGATATATACATCGGTAAACAGTTCAGAGGCATCGGGATAATCAGAGTTCTCTGCAAATTCCACACTCGCATTCACAAGAGTCATGATGTCATCTTCCAACGCATCCAATTCTTTCTCCGAAGCAAACTTCTTTTTTAAGATGGTCTCTTTGGTTGTTTCCAATGGATCCTTGGTTTTGTAATCTGCCACTTCTTCTTTCGTACGATAACTAGCAGGGTCACTCATACTATGTCCGCGATAGCGATACGTTTTAATTTCAAGAAAAACGGGACCTTTTCCGGTACGTGCATGCTCACAGGCATCCGCAATGGCTTCATGCACAGTTTCACATTTCATTCCATCTACCTGGAAACTTGGCATATCGAAACCCAAACCGATTTTATAAATATCCAACAAGTTTGTAGTCCGTTCAACGCTCGTTCCCATCGCATATTGGTTGTTCTCACAGATGAATACTGCTGGTAACTTCCATAACATTGCCATGTTGAATGCTTCATGCAATGCGCCCTGACGGGCTGCACCATCACCAAAGAATGTCAAGCTGACATTCCCCGTGTTGTTATATTGTTCAGCAAATGCCAAGCCGGCACCCATTGGGATTTGCGCCCCAACAATACCATGTCCGCCTACAAAATTGTGCTCCTTTGAGAACATATGCATACTTCCACCTTTACCGCCAGTACAGCCTGTCTCTTTTCCAAATAACTCAGCCATTACCGCATTTGCAGAAACGCCCATCGCCAAAGCGTGGCCGTGATCACGATAGGCAGTAATTACTTTGTCGCCTTTTTTGATGGCCGACATCATACCCGCCGTGATGGCTTCCTGACCTATATATAAATGACAAAAACCTTTGATTTTTTGCTGTCCATACAATTGCGCAGCTTTCTCTTCGAAACGACGTTGCAATAGGATGCTTCTGTACCACTCGAGGTATACTTTTTTACTGAATTTCATTTACGCTGAATAAAGTGTTCGCGAAAATAAAACAATCCATTCAAACTGAGGCATTCTCGATGCCTAAATTCATGAAAGAAACGATTATATCTTTTCCTCGATGTTCTTTACCTTGTCTTTGATCAACCCAATTTCTCGCTGAATCATTCGAATTGCAGGGCCAATATCGTCTGATTCCGTTGCTTTGGGCTCCTCGAATTTTGGATTGATATAGTTGACAAATTTCCAAACCTCCAATATTTCACTCACTTTAACTGTATAAGGAGCATATCCGGGATTTGTACTGCATAACAAAAATGTACCTTCCTCTTCTACGCGATTGTATAACACCTTGAATACGATGCCATCGTCCTGTGTAACAACGATATAAGGATGTCCATTTCTTACCATATTCCAATCTTGAACATATTCCCCGGTAACAAATGCGCCATCGGATACCGGTGGCATACTATCTCCGGAAATGGGAAAGCTCCTGTATTTGCGGTTGGCAGATAAAAATGGCAAATTGAAAGCAGGCAAGGTTTTGATGTAATCTGGATCGGCATACCCCGTGGCATAACCCGCCTTGGCTTTCACCGGAACCAATTCGATATTTTCTTCGTTGTCCGAATTAACCGTTGTGGCCAAAACACGCAATCGGGTGCCCGATAAATCTAAGTCGAACCCTTTCTCCAATTGTGAAAGTTGCATTTCACCAACCAAGTTTAAATCGATGCGTATCAATTTGTCGATGTTGATTTGAAAAAACTCCGACAATCGAATCAAAATTTGAATGCCAGGCTCGGCAACGCCGTTTTCATAGCTATTGTATGCAGAACGCGTGAGTAATAGGCTCTTGGCGACATCTTCCTGACTCCGTTTGCGGCGTTTGCGTAATAATTTGAGGTTTTCCTTGAGATACATTGTTAAAAAAATTGACAACTTTGTGCTTGGTAAATGAACAACATAAAATTGATATTGTCAAGTTTATCCAACTTTTTTTGTCAATATTTTCATCAGCAACAGAATTGTCAATAAATTGGTGATTCTATCTGTGTCCGAATTGTTTGGACTTTGTACAAATTGATATTATTTTGCCTGTATGAACTTTTGGTTAATCAAATCTGAGCCCTTCAAATACAGTTGGGACAAGTTCATGAAAGACGGACATACGTTTTGGGATGGTGTCCGTAATTATCAGGCCAGGAATAATCTTAAAGGCATGGAATTGGGTGATTTGTGTTTGTTCTATCATAGCAATGAAGGCAAAGAGGTAGTAGGGGTGGCGGAAGTCGTTAAAACCCATTACCAAGATCCTACAACCACCGAAACTGCTTGGGTTGTGGTAGACGTCAAACCCGTACATCCCCTCAAAAATCCTGTGTCGTTGTCTGTTTTAAAATCAGATCCAAGGCTTTCAAACATCGGATTAATTAAGCAACCAAGATTATCTGTCATCGCAATCACCAAAGAAGAGTTTGAAACCGTAATTTTGTTATCCAATGAGTCAGCCTAAATTGCTCATCAGCCAAAACAAATTAAACCTCATAATTAAAAGGTTTGCGTTGCAGTTGATAGAATTACATGGTGATTTTTCTAACACCGCCATCATCGGTTTACAGCCGAGGGGAATACAATTGTCGAAGCGATTGGTTGAAGCAATCACCGAACTTCAACCCGAAACCAACTTAAAATATGGCGAACTCGACCATACCTTTTTTAGAGACGATATCGGGCGGGGAGAAATCTTTATGCCCAAAAAATCGAATATCAATTTCTCAACAGAAAATCTCAATATCATTTTGGTTGATGATGTCTTATATACCGGTAGAAGCGTTCGCGCATCGATCGATGCATTGATGAGTTTTGGCAGGCCCAAGCAAGTGGAATTGATGGTTTTGGTAGATCGACGTTTTCAGCGTGAATTGCCAATTTCTCCAAATTACACTGGGGTAGTGGTAGATTCTAGAAGTACCGGAGAACATGTAAAAGTGGATTGGTCGTTGGATCATCCTCAAGTGTGGCTTTTAAGCAGTAAGGAATGACATCGAACACACCCATCAAACACCTACTAGGAATTAAGGGATTAAGCGCATCCCATATCCAAACGATTTTTGAAACGGCCGATAATTTTAAAGAGTTGCTCAACGGACCGGTAAAGAAAACGCCGGCTTTGCGCGATATTACCATTGCCAATTTGTTTTTTGAAAATTCTACAAGGACAAGGGTTTCGTTTGAGTTAGCCGAAAAGCGATTGGGCGCCGATACCATTAATTTCTCCAGCTCATCGTCGAGCGTGAAAAAAGGTGAAACCTTAATCGATACGGTTAACAATATCCTCAGTATGAAAGTGGATATGGTCGTTATGCGACATCCAGCCCCAGGAGCATGCGTGTTTTTATCCAAACACATTGATGCGCAAATTATCAATGCGGGCGACGGAACCCATGAACACCCAACACAGGCTTTGTTAGACGCATTCTCGATCCGCGAAAGATTGGGCGATGTAGCGGGTAAAAAAGTGGTAATCGTCGGTGATATTTTGCATTCCCGCGTGGCACTGAGTAATATTTATAGCCTACAATTATTGGGCGCAGAGGTCATGGTTTGTGGCCCGGCGACGTTAATTCCTAAGCATATTTCACATCTAGGAGTTACGGTATCACACAATCTAGAAGAGGCGCTGAACTGGTGTGATGTAGCAAATATGTTGCGCATTCAGTTGGAACGACAAGACCAGAGGTATTTTCCTTCCCTGAAGGAATATTCAAATTTATACGGATTAACACTAGACAAATTGAACCGATTGGATAAAGAAATCTGCATCATGCACCCAGGTCCAATCAATAGAGGGGTAGAGATTAGTAGCGATGTGGCCGATTCCAAACACAGTATGATCCTTCAGCAGGTAGAAAATGGAGTAGCGGTGAGAATGGCTGTATTATTTTTATTGGGTCAACAGAGATTATAACAAAATGACAGAGTTAAATAATTCCTCAAATCCTATCCTGGTTCAAAACTATAGGGGTGGGATTGTAGAGAGTTTTCATAGAGGATCCTTTTGCGTAGTGGATGAAAAAGGGAAGGTTTTGTGGAGTGTGGGTGATATTCAGCAACGTTCATTTCCTCGTTCAGCACTAAAATATTTTCAGCACATACCTTTTTTGCTTTCTGGTGGATTTGACGATTTGGGCTTCGGACCCAAGGAATTGGCCATCATGTGCGCATCGCACAACGGAGAAGAAATGCACTTGGAAGTGGTGAATAATGTGTTGGGAAAAGTGAAATTGAATCAAGATTCTTTGCAATGTGGTGCCCAACAGCCCACGCGTAAAAAAGATTATATTCGATTGATTAAGAATGATTTAGAACCAACTTGTATGCACAATAATTGCAGTGGAAAACACGCTGGATTTTTGGCGCATTGTGTTCAACAAGACTACTCACTCAATGATTATTTAAGTCCTCAACACCCATTGCATCAATCAATCAAAGCAGTCACGGCCCAATTCTATGAAATGAATGAAGATGACTTAAGTGTAGGTGTAGATGGATGTTCTGCCCCCATTTTTGGCATGCCTTTGTACAATCAAGCCTTGGCCTATAAAAATTTGGTCGCTTCGATGCCTTGGAAGGATGAAGCGTTGGATTCTGTGTGTAAACGCATCGTTCATGCGGTGACCCAATATCCCGAATTGATTGGCGGAACAAAGCGATATTGTACCGATTTGATGCGCGTTACAAAGGGCAGAATTGTAGGCAAAACAGGCGCGGATGGTGTCTATTGCTTGTCGATTCCAGAAAAAAATTGGGGTATAGCCATCAAAGTTGATGATGGAAAAATGGGACCTCAATATCAAGTGGCTCACGGCTTATTGTCAGCCTTGGGCTTGCTTTTGCCCGATGAAATTGAAGCGTTGAAATCGCATGGATATTGCGAAAATTTAAACTTTGCAGGAAATTGGGTTGGCTATTCTGATGTCGTTCCATTAAATTCACCCCTATAAAATGGCTTTATTTATCGTAGAAAGCGAAATTTCCCGGATGGATGAGCGCATGGCGCGATTGATACCCAAGCAAAGGGCTTTCGTGGAAGAAATGTTCCAACGTGGCGTATTTCATATGTATGCCGTTTCGGAAAATTTGGATAAATGGTGGTGCAGCATCGAAGCAGATTCGGAGGAAGATGTTCATCGCATACTAGAAGACATGCCCATAATTGATTGGTTAAGTCCCACTGTTCATGGCTTGATGTTTTACAACTCCGCAGATCAGATGATTCCGCCGATATC
>CANIZU010000096.1 GCA_947472115.1 Flavobacteriales bacterium
AAACTGCGTATTGTTTTCGGCGAAAGTGATTTTTGTAGTGGTATCCGGAACCACACTGATGCAAGCAAGGATTTTCATTCCGGTCTATTAAATATTTTACAAAAATAGCAAATTTTCCTCGGCTTTGTTTGAAAGAAGTCCCCAAGTTGCTAGTTTCGTTCTTTCAACACATGAATTATCATTTTATCGCGATCGGTGGGGCAGTGATGCACAATTTGGCTTTAGAGCTACAACACAACAAACATAGGGTCTCCGGGAGCGACGATGAGATTTTTGAGCCCGCAAAATCCCGTTTATCGGCCGCTGGTTTACTTCCCCAATCACACGGATGGTTTCCCGAAAAAATTACAAGCGACCTGGATGGTGTAATCGTAGGCATGCACGCCAAACAAGACAACCCCGAACTTTTGCGCGCCATAGAACTAGGCATTCCGACCTACAGCTTCCCTGAGTTTATATACCACCACAGCAGAAATAAAACCCGTTTGGTGATGGCTGGAAGTCATGGAAAAACGACCTGCACTGGTATGCTGATGCATATTCTAAAATCCTACCGCGATTTCGATTACCTCGTGGGTTCCCAATTGCCAGGATTTGAACGCATGGTAAAATTGTCTGACGCGCCATTAATCGTAATTGAGGGCGATGAATATCTCACATCCCCATTGGATCTGAGGCCCAAATTCGTTCACTACAAAGCACATGCAGCCATGATTACCGGAATCGCATGGGATCACGTGAACGTTTTTCCTACCGAAGAAATTTATCATAATCAGTTTTCTTTGTTGATCGATACGCTGCAGCCTGGCGGACATCTATTCTGGTTTGAAGGGGATGCGGCCCTGCAAAACATCGTACAGAAAAGCGGATTTCCGCTACAAGAAAGTTACGATGCGCCCCAATATCAGAATGTGAAGGGTGGGACAGAAGTTACGGTGGATGGACAAGTGTATACATTGCCTTTTTATGGCCGACATAATTTGCAGAATGCAGCGGGTGTGGTGAAAATGGCAGCAACCATCGGAATCACCGAAGCCGAGTCTTGGTCGGCCTTGGAAACCTTCCCCGGAACCGCAAAACGCCTGGAACCCATAGTAGAAACAGAAAAACTCACCGTTATCCGCGATTTTGCCCATGCACCATCAAAAGTGGAAGCCTCCGTTTTTGCAGTCCGCGAGCAATTCCCCAATCATAAATTTATCGCCGTTTTTGAAGTTCACACCTATAGTAGCCTCAATCCCGAATTTATGGGTCGATACAAAGGCACACTCGATCCCGCGGACGATGTTTGCATCCTATTCGATCCCCATGTCTTTGAACTCAAACGAATGGAAGTTCCGTCCAAAGAAACCGTGGAGATGAGATTTGGTAAGGGTAAGTCTGTCAATCGTTTGGATGAATTGCAATTGTGGCTATCCTCCGCCATGGAAACGGATCAACCCGTGGTTTTGCTATTGATGAGTAGCGGCAATTTGGCGGGGTTGGACCTGAATTACTTCACCAAATCCAATCTTTCGTAAACGGCTTTCAATAACTCGCCCCGAAACCCTTGCTGTGTGATTTTTTTATTCAACTCAGTGGGATAGGTTCTGTTTGATAAAAAGACAAAGGTGATTCCGTTGGCTGGATCGCACCAAGCCCAAGTTCCAGTGTAACCGCTATGTCCAAACAACGAGTTGGGCGCGCCATCAAACACATTGGATTTGTTGCCTTCTTTGCCATTGGGCTTGTCGAATCCAAGACCGCGGTACCCCTTTTTTGTCGGCCCTACCTGAATTTTAGAGAACAAATCAACAGTGGTCGGCTTCAATACAAAACTACCCGTTTTCGCGGAATGTCCTCGTTCTTGGAATACGTACATGAGTTTTGCCATGTCAATTGCCGTAGAGAACAGACCTGCATTTCCAGCAATACCGCCTAACATCATCGCACTGGGATCATGCACGATGCCACGAACTTCGCCTCGAGGCCATAAAGAATCAATCAATGTAGGTGCAATTCTATTGGGTGAAATACCATTCTCCAAGGGTTTGAAACTCGTGTTTGTCATCCCAATGGATCGATAAAAATCCCCATTCACAATCGCCCCCCACAGCACAGGATTTTTTTGCTCAATCCACTTCGCCAACAAAATCATATTTAAATCGCTGTAAACATAGGATTTGTCGTTCGATGGCTGCGTTGCCGTGATCCATTTCCAGGCCGAATCCGACCATCGCTTTTCCAAACACTGTCCCATAGAAATTTCGAATTGGGTATTGGGATTGTCGTTTTCGCCAACCACAAGCGAGGGTGTTGTTGTTTTTGCCTCATGAAGTTGACATCCAATGGATTTCGCACCCGTTTTAATGGCTCTTTGTTGCATCGGTAGGAAAGGGGGTAATCCACTTTGATGGGTCAGTAATTCGCGGAAAGTAATTGCCGATAGTGATTTGTTATGTGACGCCAGTTCGGGCCAAGTTTTGCCAATGGGTGCATCAAGGTTAAATCCCTTGGTGGTCTCATATTGCTTCATGAAAGCCAACGTGGTTGCTGCGATTTTGGTAATTGAAGCTACGTCATACACGTGATCCTGGGTCGTTGGGATGTCGTTCCCGTTCAAATCCTTAACAGAGCCGACATTAATATTGGCCGCAATCTGACCGTCCTTTAGAACCACCAATTGAGCCGATGGAAACAGTTCCTTCGCCAGGCCTTCGCGCATCATCGAATCCAAAACAGCATGTAAATCAGGATCGTAACCGTGAATATTGCCATGCGCATAGTCGATATCGTCTACAGTTGAATTTTGACCGCCGCTCCAGTTTTCCTGCAAATGAGTTAGGCCAATGTTGTTCGCACCATAATGATGCGATTTACCAAAGACCATTCGCAAAGCACTGTTTACGGTGTACTGATTGTATTCATGCGCAATAACGATATTGCAGTTGTTGTGCACGTTGAATAAGGGTTGTAAGGCATACTGATGTCCAAAATGAATGTAGAAATCGCTCCGACCGAGGTAGGCGAACTCCAGGTCCTTTTTTGGGTTGTTGGAATGTTGAATTGGGCCTTTCGCCAAAATGTGAATCCAAGGTTGAGGAATCGCGCGCGACTTCAATTTCCAAGTGGGCCAGTCCAATCCTACAAATAATCGCGTAGTATTCGGCAGTTTGGCCAAGGTTGTGTCGATGCGAGTGCTGTCTGAGTTCCAAGGTAACAAAGTTGTTTGGATGATACCCAATCGGAATTGCTGCAATTGAATTGGAAGTCGGAAAGGAATGCTATCGCCAATAACTATTAGTTGCAGGGTGTCGTTCGGTGATCCGTATTGCAAAAATGTAGGCTTGAAGGCACTGTGCTTCACATCGCAATCAATGTTTGAATGCCGACAATAAATCATCGATTCATCTGCTAATTCCTGGCCATACAAATTGTTGAATTTCGATTTGATTTGCTCTAAATCGCTAAGCAGGTTGTTTGGGTTTACAAAACGATTGTCGAAAAGACCTAAATCGTATTTGGTTGCAAGTAAACGGATTACGCGCGAGGCGATCTCCGCACTGTCAATCTCGCCTTTGGCTTTCGCCTTAACTGCGGAGTCCAAGAAGCCATTGACATCTTCGGGGAAAAGGATAATGTCGTTACCGGCTTTGAGCGCCAACAAAGCGACATCCGCAGCGCTTCCCATTTTCGCAACGCCCTTCATGTTTAAGGCATCGGTGATAATCAAACCTTGAAAGCCTAAATCCTGACGTAGCCATTTTTTGACAAAATACGGCGAAATGGAGCAGGGCAATTTTGATGTATCGATGCTCGGAATCCGAAGGTGGGCGACCATCACAGAGGCTACACCTTGTCTAATTTGTTTGGTAAATGGAGGAAGATCGATTTGCTCAATGTCTGATTTACTCTTTAATACAACGGGTAAATCCAAATGAGAATCTGTTTTGGTATCGCCGTGTCCGGGAAAGTGTTTTGCCGATGCAAGTACACCACCGGTTTGAAGTCCTTCTGTTAATCCGCTAGCAATAGTAGAAACTTCTTCTGCGTTTGATCCAAAGCTTCTAAATCCGATGATGGGGTTATTGAGTTCTGTATTGACATCCACGGAAGGGGTGAAATTGATGTGAATGCCCAATCGTTTGCACTGCGCAGCCATCGACAAGCCCATTTGATACGCTAGCTGTCGGTTTCGCGTTGCACCCAGCGTGAGTTGAAAAGGAAACTTCTCCATTCCTGTCAACCGCATCGCCGGACCCCATTCACCATCGATGCCGATTAAAAGGGGTATGGCGGATTCTTGCTGGTAGTAATTGGTTTGATAGATTTCGTTAAGGGGGCTGCCTTGGAAGAAAATAATGCCTCCAACGCCCAATTCTCTTATTTGATACAATAACGATTTTTGAAACTTTGCCGAATCAAGGGGTTCGTCGATGAGCGCCTCTCTCGACCAGGCTGGTACCATGAGGGTTTGAGCCAATTGTTGTTTAAATGTGAGGGAAGCGGCTAATTTCTCGGCAAAAGCAAGCCCTTCTTGGCTATGGTAAAATCCATTTCGGAAATCTATTTTTGATTGAGCATGTATTTCAGATGGATTAAATCCAACGAAACAAAGCAATGCCATCAACCAATTCCTTACCATCTTACAAATCAACGAAATCCCAACCATTGTATTTTATTAATTTCTCCCGAGGGTTGTGGAAAACAACGGTTTACTTTGCGATATTGCGCATCAATAAAAAAATGTAATTGCCAAGCCACGAAATAGATTTTTTATATGTCTATGGGAGGGCATCAAGCATTTGACAATGTGTTTATGGATATCGAATGACGGAGAAAGAACTGGTAGAAGGATGTATTCGCGAGGATCGTATTTGCCAGCGCGAACTTTGGGATCGATACTCAAAAAAACTCATGTCGTTGTGTTTGCGATACTGTAATAGCCAAGAAGAAGCTGAAGACGCCCTCATGGAAGCCTACGTAAAAATATACGACAACCTAAAGAATTTCCGGTTCCAAAGTTCATTGGAAACTTGGATGCGTAGGGTTTCGGTGAATTTATGTATTAATAAAATCAGGGCACGGAAGCACATTTGGACGTCGATCTCTGACGATGAATATCGAATTGGTTTTAAGGACGATGCATTTGATAATTTACAAGTACAGCATATCATGAAAATGGTTGAGGCTTTGCCTGTAGGGTATCGAACCGTATTTAATTTATATGCGATTGAGGGGTACACCCACAAAGATATTAGTGAGATGTTGGGGATTGATGAGGGCACAAGTCGTTCCCAGTTTGCGAAAGCTCGTAAGGCATTACAAATTCAAATTGATAAATCGGAAGGAGGGGCGCAAGCCTAATCGTGATGGAAGAAAATCGTTTCAACCAAACTTTAAGAGATAAATTCCAAGATCTCGAATCGCCTTTCAACGATCGTGTCACTTTTGAGGCGGTAATGAAGAAGCGCGAGAAAAAGAAACGCCGCGTTATCTTCTGGTTGCCTTCGGTTGCCGTTGTTGCAGGATTGTTTTTGTCGGCTGGCTTAGGTTACATGTTCCTTTCTGATTCTAATTCCGCGGTAAAATCACCACAAGTTTCATTGAAACAAGTGGTCGTTAAACCCAATAAGAAGTCATTTGCCAAGAATCAAAACGAAAAGTCTGAGTCGATTCAAGGCGCAGGAATTTCTCGTGAAAATATTTCATCGAATAACACCAGCGCTAGATCACGTAAAGCTTCTAATGCTGTTAATTCTCAAATTCTTGCTCCCAATAATGAAATCCTTACAACCAACTCGTTGGAAGGGAATTTCCTGAAGGTTGATCAATCAGTAATAAACGCTCCAGTGAATGTCGTTAATGAAGTGGCTGCGGCGAGGACATCGTCAATAGAGAAATCAGTTGACGCGAACTTGGTGGACATGATTCATAATGCGGAGAATCAATTGATGTACTGCGATCCACGTGGCATTTATCCTGTTTCGATAGGAATGAGTAAGATGAAAGAAGAGTTCATCGAAATTCCTGAAGGAGAATACGAAAAGGCTTGGGATCCAGGTAGATATCGCTCGAAGTGGTATGGTGAAATGGGGGCAAGTACTGGAAGTAAGGTGATAGTGGACTTTGACAATAAAAATGAGTTGAGTATTTTAGGTACGATGTATCACGCAAATTACCAAGGCTTAATCCTGAGGGATATGGGCAATGGAATCATGTTGGGTACTGGAATTAGCTACGGAGAATGGATAGGGAACGGGGAGTGGCAGTTAACACAGATAGAGCATAAGACATTTATTGATTCCTATGATTTGGTGGTGATGATTCCGCCGGTTCAAACAGTGAGAGTATATGACACAACCCATGTGATTGATTCAAAGGTTACTACGGGTGAGATTCATTATAAAATCGATAAGGTGAGTTTGCCTTTGGCGATACGATACAATATGATGTTGGGAAAGGTGGCTTGGCGTTTGGCAGCTCAAGTTAATCCTGGAATCACAACAAAAACCAGCGGTGATTTCTTTACGAAAACAGAATATCATCCAATCATCGAACAACGAATGATTTGCATGGATGCTAAGTTGGCATTTGGGCCGAGTTTCGCAGTTACTTCAGATTGGACATTGGTTTTAGAGCCCAATGCGATGTTGCATTCGTTTTACGATAAATCAGGAAAGCGATCGTACAGTAAGATACTAACTGGTTTCGGTATGACGGTTGTCCGTAAGTTTTAAATCATCAAACTAACACCCGAATTGATTCAGGGTTAAGTGATTGGTATAAATCGGATTAAACCGATTCGTTCCATTCAAAAACATCTTCTGACTCACCCAATCGAACTGCATCGAGCCAGTTTTTTATGCTGTCTGATACTTCAGAATCACCTTGGTCGAGTACTTCGAAATAGGTGCCTTGATGTCCAAAACCTTGAATCTTTATTAGAGTCGCCGCCGTTCCGGTAATAAATATTTCTTTTAAGGTCCCTGCAGTCAATTGCTCTTTGAGTTCATTAACCGATAGATTTCGCTCTGTTACCGGATGGCCTAAATGCGTCAATCCTTTGAT
>CANIZU010000097.1 GCA_947472115.1 Flavobacteriales bacterium
GCTGTGTAACCCAGACAAGCAATATTGCTCTCCGTAACAAACCTACCATCCGCGCTGCGCGCTTGTATCCGATAGCATTTCTCAAATTTAGATCGTTCAATGAATTGCTTGTCGTTGAATTGGGTATCTGCCTGATTGGCAAGCAATTGCCAATTGGTGGTTTCTTTGTCTAAGTTGCCCACGCACACATAGTTCTGCACTCCACCGCTCAACGACCAGTCCTCATAGGGCGTCCACGTCAACAGGGCTGTTGGAAACTCATTCACCGATACTTGAGCTTGCTCTACCACCTTCAAGAAGATGGTTTTGCCCACATTGCTCCTCAGTGCCACCGTTTTATCACAGCTGTCGATGGGTTGAATTTGGTAACGATACGACTGGTCGATCTCTTGACTGAGGGCATCCAAATAAAACGTATCATTCACCACTGCCAATGGCATTCCATTTCTATACAACTGATAGTTCTTGGCCGCCGGAACCGTTTGCCATTCCGTAAGTATGTTGGCATTGTTTACTAAGGTGCTTCTCTTCAAGAATGGCTTCAAGCCATCCTCTATCCCTTGGGTAATATTCAATGCGATGGAATCTTGGGTGATACACCCAGACGGACCATATAGTTTCTGTAGCAACAGATATTTGCCTGATTGGATCAAGCGAGCTTTGTTGATGGCTAGGTCGAAGTGATTGGTTGAAACGATGACCGGCTTGAAACGATAAATGGTAGAATCCGTGGGATCGGAATACGTTCTGCCAAATTGAACCTCCAGGGGCGTGCAACCTGATGTCTTGTCTATGGCGATTCCCGGCCTTGGTGCGGGAAGGATTGAGATGTTTTGGATTGCGTTAAAGGTATCGGTGCATCTGCCATCGCTGACTTGCAGTTGTACAATGAATTTGCCAGAAGTGGTATAAGTGTGTTTAATGGATTTGTTTTTGGGCATGATGTTGCCCGGTGTTACTGTTTCTGGTGTATTGATGGGTATCTTCCAATCAAATGCCGGTGGTGCATGGGATAACGCCAAGAAGTCTTTCGAAAAGGGTGTAATGATCAACGGCGAGATGTTCTACAAAAAATCTGAGCCACACAAAGCATCTGTAACGGGTGATACAGTGGGTGATCCTTTCAAGGACACTGCTAGTCCTTCGATGAACATTTTGATCAAATTGATGTCGATTGTTTCTTTGGTTATCGCTCCTTTCATTGCAGGTAAAACTTTCGGTGAACGTCCTAACCACGGACAAGGCGCTGCATGTGTTGAAATGCAACATTGCGAAAAGGAAATGATGGGCAAATGCGATATGAGCAAATGCGCTACCCTAACCAAAGAACAGTGCGCTGCGATGTGCGATTCTATGGGTTGTGATTCTACCGAGAAAGCGGCTTGCATGGGCATGTACGATGCAGATGGCAAGTTCATTGGCAAAGGACACGAAGGTTGCTCTAATGAGCCTGCTTGCAAGGAAGACAACGACAAAACTTGTAGCAAGGGCGATGCCTGCTGCAAGAACAAGAAGACAGTTGAAGCCCCTGAAAAGAAGGCTTGTTGCAAAGACAAAAAATAAGTTAGGGATTGATGTTGGGAGCTTCTCTCCCACCGTTGGTTTGAAATAAAAGGAAAGGCCACCCGTTGGGTGGCCTTTCCTTTTTGGTATCTAATTTAAATCCGTATACGAAATCACACCAAAAGAAGAGGTTATAAATCACCAAACAATGGGTAAATAACTGATACTTTATGAATAAGTATAAGAATTAAATTGCTTACCCATTTCAAATAGGAATGTAAATAGATCCATTTACACAATTTATTTCTATATTGAACCTTGAAAATACTTCACCCTATGAAACATTTATTAACGGGATTGATTTTTTTAACGTGGGGATGTACCGCCCAAGCCCAAACTTGGGAAACAGGTCTCGCCATCAACAAAACCCATTTGTGGCAATATGAAAGTGACTATGCATACAGAACACAGAGATTGGGAATCTCTGCTATGGCAAGGTATCAGAATCCCAACGCAACACATTTGCTGCTTAAAAACAATGAGATAGGATTCGAACACAGTCGCGGAGAATTAAAAATCGGATATCATAGGGGTGAAAGAACAAATCTCAAATACAGCAGTACTTCATTCACATTAAATAATTATTTTGCCAATTTCGGGACCTTAAAAAAGGGTTTTCAAGTGTCTATGGGGTTACACTACAACTATAAGATACATACCCTTTCTGATGGGGGTTTCACGAATTGTACCTATAAACGGGACTCTCTAGGGAACCCTTGGACGAAAAGTGATTATTATTCTCTTGATGGAAGAAACAATCCGTTTATTCGACGTTTTAATATAGGTCCGACAATAGGAATTGCATTCCGTCCGTTTCAGTTAGGCAAACTAGTTCTGCGAAGCAGATACGATATTAGCACTACCATGCTTGGCGAAAAGGATGGAGAAATGAATTTCAATAATTTGAGACAGCGTTTTACCCTGAGTATCGTTTGGGATAAACAAAAATGATTCTTAGGTTTACAATGTATATTCTTTTGCGCTTGTTCGTGTTGATCAGTCAAATAAAATCATAAAACTTTAACCCATGAAAATAAATATATGGATCATTGTTTTTTGTTTTTTGTTAAACTCCGCGACCGCATTTGCGCAATACTCAAATACGAGTTGGTATTTTCACGACTCAAGGATAGATTTTCAAAACCAACCTGCATCGTTAAAAAAATCTAATGTAGGTACGAGTGGGTGTCATCAATTCGTCATTACAAATTGTAATGGAGATGTCAAAATCATAGCATATAGCAATGGACGCATTTATAACGGAAATGAACAGGTCATGAAAGGTAGTGGCAAGTTGGGCGCCGCTGAATTGTATTATTTGATTGATGGATTTATCTACCCGGGATCGAAGGATTCAATTGTCATTTTTCATGATTTCTTTGCTTCAGGTAAAGCTTACTGGGGCTACTCAATTGTGGACCTTACCAAAGATTCAGGCAGGGGTGAAGTTATAAAGAGTAAGGTTATCGTGCGTAACAGATTTAACCCAACCATGACAGTCGTAAAACACGCGAACAACTTAGATTATTGGATACTTGGAACCTCTGACAGTTTTAGCGCCTTTGCCTATCACTTTTCAAACAAGGGTCTTAATCCAACACCAGTATTGAGTTCAGGCGTATTCAACGATTACTTATTAAAAAATGTAACGTATGATTTTAATAATTTATGGGCATGCCTCGCACCATTCGTTCCTACCTGGGATTCCAAACAAATCATTGTAACCGGCCTAACCAAATGGAGACATGCAACTGCATGTGCTCTGATTTACGATTTCGATAACAGTACCGGGAAAATAACCAACCCCCAAGAATTGTTCAAACGTTCCAACCTAAACAATAAAACCCATTACACCACCCAAAAGGCGGCAATCGCTCCCAACGATACTTTCATTTATCTCGGCGTAGTTCACCCCAATTGTGAGGGCACGTTGGGGTCCAATGATTTTGCATGTTTTTATCAAATAAATCGATTTACAAAAACAAAAGTTCTTCTTAAAACTCAATTTGTCAATACTTATAATATATTCGGTTTTCATGGAACCAACGTAACACCTGAAGGAACCATTTGTGTGATCGACTACAGTAAAGTAACGTCAAGCCAAACGATTAATCAACTATGGAGGGTGGAACGACCTAATTTGGAAGGCAAGTCTTGCAAATACACCCCCTGGCTAACAGACAATTCCTCCCCGGGAGCTTTTTTTCCAACCGTATTAAACAGAATCGCTCCCACCTACTTTACCGTTAACAGCCAAATTAATTCTTGTGCAGATACTTCAATCATCACCCTAAGCGGAGATACCTTACTAAACAAATTGGTTTTGAGATTTGGTGATGGCGATACTTTACTTTGCACCGGCCCTTTCAAACCCAATTTAACCTTCAAACATTTTTACAAATCCAATGGCAACTATCCGCTGACCATAACCACATGGAACAAGTCTTGTAATACATCCCAATGGTTAACCGACACACTGGCCATCTATAAACCACCCCGGAACCTCGAAGTGAACGTCACCCATAATCCAACTTGCTATGGAGACACGGTTCGAGTTACCTTAAAAGCACAAAACCACCAACGATATTCTGTCAAATGGGGACTCTCAAAACTCGGTGGTGGAGTATACGACACCTTACTGAACAGCACTTCTGATAGCGCTACTTTTCAGTTCTATTATCCCGAAACCGACAAAAAATACAAACTCAACTTTTCTGCAACGAACGCTTATTGCAGTATTGCTAAAAGTGATTCTATCACAGTTGTATCTTACCCAAAACCAAAAAACCACTACGCTATCAATCTTGACAGCAGTTGTGCCGACAAACCTCTTATTTTGTCTGACAGCGGCAATTTGTGGAGAAAGACAATCATTCAATGGTTTGGTTTGAGTGACACAATCTCCGGGACCAACAACCTACTCAAAAAACACGATTTACCGAATGCTACTAGCGCGCAAAATGCGTCGGTTATTTTAATATCATCCAATATCCACGGATGCCTACTTCGCGATACTCTACAAATTCATATCCTACCCAGACCCGATGGATCAATACTATGTGTGGATTCCGTGGTCTGTGTAAATCAGCAAACCTTCATTGCAAGAATCCAAAAAATCAACCAGCCCGCGAATACACAATGGGCCTGGTGGGACGGTATCCAAAAGAGCAACGACAGTTTATTGCGTAAAACCTTTGTAACTCCGGGCCTTTACCCCATTTCACTCACTGCAATCACGGCAGCCGGTTGTACGGATACCAATACTTTGTTACTCACCGTTAAATCCTTACCCAAGGCAGCCTTTTCTATCAATAACGACACCCTATGTTTCAGAAAAGAGTCAATACAATTGCACAATTCCGCAATTTGTGTCGATGATACAATTTCTTCGCATTGGTTTGCTACAAGCAAAGGAGATACCTTGCATACAAAAACGGCAACGATCAGCCAACCCAGCATAGGCAAACACACAATTAAACAATTTGTTAGCACGAATGAAGGATGCTTCGACACCCTCACAAAACTTGTTGTGGTAAATGCCAGTCCAATTGCCACTTTTCAGATTTCCCAAAGCCATATCTGCGACGGACAATCATTCACTGCAATCTCAGATAGCACAAGCTTTGGCGATTTGGGCCATTGGAACATTCCACAATTAGGAATTTCAATCCCCGTCGATGGGCGAAATGGAAACATCCCAGTTACCGTCACCGGCAAGCAAACGGTGAACAAATCTGGACGCTACACCCTTGGCTACTACTTGGTCAACGCCGAACAATGTCGAGATACCCTTCAGCGTAGCATTACCATCGACCGGCGGCCAATGGCCAACTTTACTGTACCCAATATCTGTGTTGGTCAGGAGGTCAATTTTTATAGTAACAGCAACATCGGAGATGCGCCTATTCGCTTTTACCAATGGTTCAATGACTGGGACATTAAACAAGGTGCAGCTATACAATACACTTTCAAAACTGCGGGGAATTACCCCATCGAACATGTCGTGTTAGACACCAATGGTTGTGCGGATACTGTGGTAAAATCTGCATTGGTAAAACCCGTCAACAAACCTCAAATCTCTTGGGAGCCGTTCCGTTACAACAGCAACCCCTCTTATACCTTCATATTCTCTGCTTTACCCGAAGGCATGAAGGAATACAATTGGACGTTTGAAGAAGCAGGCACCTTTCAGGGAATAAAAGTTTACCCAACTTTTAGCAGCAGTCGGGACAATGTGAAAGTACAGTTGAGCATCACCTCGCCAAACGGCTGTATATCAGACACTGCGATGTGGTTCAACATCATGGATATTACTGGATTTCATTTCCCTAGTGCCATCACAATAAATGGCGATGGATTAAATGAAGGGTTTGGAATTGCAGGTCCAGAATATATCAAAAAATATGAATTACAGGTGTACAACAAATGGGGAGAGATGGTATTTAAAACCAATAATCCCTATCAACAGTGGATGCCTACGAAACCCATTCCTGGTCAATATGTATATTACTGCAAAGTATCGGACCTATACAATCGTTTTAAGGAAATCAAAGGAACGGTTTTGTTGATTCGTTAATGAAATCATATCACCATATGAAACGATTTAATTCACTATTCTTGAAGTACTAATTTTTGCGTTAGCAACTTGAAACCAATATAATATGTAAAAGAATTGAAATACAAAGTATTAAATATATTTCTACTAGCGGCAATTAGCATTCTATATGTAGTTTTGGCATTTTTCGTAAGTGGTGTTTTACTAATTGATTACTCAGAAATAGGCCTTTTTACAGATTGCTTGTTTTTTCTGTTTTTAAACTTTCTTTTTTTTCGCGTATTAAAGCACAATCCAATTTACGCATGGTCAATATATATTCCAGCAATTATTATGGTTTTATCAACCTTATTTGTCAATTTAGTTCACGATGATGAATCTTTGATGGGTAATATCGAGTTGCTCTTTATTCCAATACTTACTTTGTGTTGCTTGCTTACTTACCGTATCGGTGTAAAATGGATGATGGCATTTGGTGTTATACTATCGCTTTTCATGTCATTTGTTGTCTATCCTAAGTCATCGAATCAGAACTTTTTAGATGAATCAACGCAATTGTCGCTAGATAAATTGAACCTAAAAAAAATAAGCCTAATCGATTCAGACTCGGTGAAGTATGACTTTCAAAAATTGATGAATCAAGAACATGTAGTAGTTTTCAGTATTATTGAATGTGCGCCTTGCAAGGGAATAAAAAGAGACTTGCTTCAACTGGCAACGGAAGACACTACACTCAGAAATTCTCTCGTCTTTATTACAAATGGAAAAATTGATGATTTCAAACAGTTTAAACAACAAAAACGCCAGGAATATGGGTTAGGATTATATGATCAAGATGGATTA
>CANIZU010000098.1 GCA_947472115.1 Flavobacteriales bacterium
ATAAACGAGAAATGGGAGGCGGGAATAAATGTGTTGCAAGTCAATGTCATTCCTAAGGATGGATTCAGAATTGTACAAGACAATAATGGCGTATCGGATGCTTTTTTTCCTTTGGTCACTGCCAATGCTCAACGTTTTTGGGCATTGTCCAAATACAGTCAAGTTTCTGTTGCCACCGTTGCAGGATTTGATCCAGTTGCCGATGATATTTTAAAAAGCGGCTCCGTGTTGCTATTTTCTAACTATCAGTTTCATAGTAAATTTTTGAAATTTACCAGTGGAATTTGGGGTGGAAACAATCATTACGTTGGGATAGGTGATAGATTACCTCCGTTTGGGAGTCAATTTCCCCTAGGATTTCAGATTGGTGGAGAAATTCATTTGGGTCATAAGCAATCACTTGTCTTTGATCACATTTCCGGAAATAGTCCTATGGCAATGTCAACCATCGGATTTACTAAGTATTTTCATAGACATTGGATTTTTAGTTTGGGTGCCCAAATCCCAAATCATCAACATCTAAAACCCAATGGAATTGTGATTGAATTTACGCGAGCATTGTAATTTGCACCTATCTTTGCCCTGTGAATACAGAGCAATTTAAAGATTTAAAAGGCCGTGCAGAGGCTTTGAGGAGGTATCTTTGACGTCGATAGGAAACTTGCGGAAATCGCCGACGAAGAAGAACAAACATTAGACCCAAAGTTTTGGGACGATTCAAAAAAAGCTGAATTACATCTTAAGAAAATCAAGGATAAGAAAATCTGGACCGATGCCTTTGGAAAAATCATTGGTGTAATCGAAGATTTAGGCGTGTTGGTTGAATTCCAAGAAATTGGAGAAGCCACTGCCGATGAGGTGCATGCTCAATACCTCGAATTAATGCAAATGGTTGAGGATTTGGAGTTTAAAAACATGCTCCAAAGTGAAGAAGATCATTTGGGATGTGTCATAGAAATCAATGCGGGTGCTGGCGGAACGGAAAGTTGCGACTGGGCTCAGATGTTGATGCGCATGTATTTGATGTGGGCTGAGAAAAACGGATTTTCAATTACAGAGCTAGACCGACAGGATGGCGATGTGGCAGGAATCAAGAGTGTTTCCTTGGAAATTAAGGGAGATTTTGCCTTTGGATATTTAAAGGGCGAAAATGGGGTGCATCGGATGGTGAGAATTTCTCCATTTGATTCAAACGCTCGCCGACATACCTCCTTTGTGAGTATATATGTTTATCCGTTGGTGGATGATACCATCGAAATCGAAATTAGGCCGCAAGACGTTGAATTACACACCAGTAGATCAGGTGGTGCGGGTGGTCAGAACGTGAACAAGGTAGAAACCAAGGTGCAGTTAACCCACACACCCACAGGAATTGTTGTGGTTTGTCAGGTCGATAGAAGTCAGCTAGGTAACCGCGAACGAGCCATGCAAATGCTGAAATCGCGCTTGTACGAAATGGAAATTGCCAAGCGAAATGCGGCACGTGCAGAAATCGAAGATGGAAAGATGAAAATCGAGTGGGGGTCACAGATTCGCAACTACGTTTTCCACCCATATAAGTTGGTGAAAGATGTCCGTACAGGCGAAGAAACCAGCAACGTAAACAACGTGATGGACGGCGATATTTGGCCATTTATCAAGAGTTACTTGTTGGCTGCCAGTGGCGGAGAATTGAAAAAGTAATTACTCGTTTAGCGCAGATTTATACGTTTCTAAACAACGATTTCTCGCAAAGGCATGGTCAACCATGGGTTTTGCATATTGATGGGTTCCAAATTCTGGGACCCATTTTTTTATGTATTCGTAGTGTTTATCGAACTTTTCAGTTTGAAGCGTTGGATTGAAGACCCTAAAGTAAGGCGCAGCATCTACACCACAACCCGCAGCCCATTGCCAACCTCCATTGTTGCTCGCCAATTCAAAATCTAATAGTTTTTCGGCAAAATACGCTTCGCCCCAACGCCAATCAATGAGTAAATGTTTTGTAAGGAAGCTAGCCACTATCATGCGGACGCGGTTGTGCATGAAGCCTGTTGTATTCAGTTCCCTCATGCCAGCATCTACAATGGGGTAGCCAGTATTACCGGATTTCCACAATTCAAATTCTGTTTCATCATTGCGCCATTGAATGCGATCGTATTGGGGTTTGAATGCGTTGCCGACCACCTGAGGGAAATGCCAGAGGATTTGTAGGTAGAAGTCTCTCCAGATTAACTCGTTAACAAATGTCTCATTTAGTGAGAGGGCTTTTTGCAACTTTTGTCGGATGCTAATGGTGCCGAACCTGAAATGCAATCCCAACTTGCTAGTGCCGCGCACGGCAGGGAAATTTCGCTTGTCGGTGTATTCCTTGATCAGCGTTTGAGTCACCGTTTTTTCTGGGTATTCAAAATCGAACGACATAAATCCCAAATCAGCCAAGCTTGGTATGGGGAAGTTCTCAGATTCTTTTTGATGCGATAAATGGTCGAGCTTGGTTTCGGATGGATAAAATGCGATGGGTTCGATAGCCAATTTCGCCTTCCATTTTCTGCTGTAAGGAGTGTAGACAGTATATGGTTTTGAATCGTCCTTTACGACTTCTGATTTTTCGAAAATGCAAATGTCTTTGAATGATTGGAACGAAACATTCTGGTTGGTGCAAATTTGGGCGACTGAATTATCGCGCTTTATCGCTGTGGGTTCGTAATCGGAATTGCAAAAAACGGCGTGGGGGGTATTTTGGACAATGGCGTTTTCCCATAGTGTGATGGGGTTTCCGTGCCATACCTCTAAATCGCTTCCATGGTTGCGTAATTCCTGTTTTAAGGCGGATATCTCCCGGTGTAAAAATTGAACGCGGGTGTCTTTTTTATTGACTAAACGACTTAAAATATTGGTATCAAATATAAATAGGCATTGCACTTGGATTTGCTGCGATTCAGCCAATTGCAGGGCTTGGTATAGACCGTGGTTGTCGTTAAGTCGCAAATCGCGGCGAAACCAAAAGTAAATTATTTTTTGCATCAGATTTCTGGGTGACCTTGCAAATGCTGCATGGCCAAATCAATGGTTGGATATTGATAACAAAATCCTTGGCTCAATGTTTTTTGCGCCGATACATATTGGTTCGTTAATGCGATGACGGAGCGTTCGCCCCAGGCGAGTTTTATCACCCATTCTGGAATGATGGGTCGTTTTTGAATGCCTAAAAAGCGGATCAATCCATTCAATTGCTTCGCAGCCCAAAATTGTAACTGTAAATAAATCAAATATTTGGGTGATTTAAATGCGGGATGTCGTTCATAAGCTTTTCCAAATTCACCCTGTGTGCAAGGGTTGGGCGCCACGCCGTTGTAAATGCCAGGCTGTAAAGTGCCTTCAATCAAAGCGATATAGAGGTTGCACAAATCAACAATGTGAATCCAACTCCATCGGTTGATGTGACTGCCGACAGAACCTACCATGCCACTAAGTAAGAATTGGATTTTGGCCGCCCCAACAATTTTACTTTTGTTCGATAGCACAAGTCCGGTTCGGACAACACTCAGTGGAATTTCCTTTGTGTTGTTGTTGAACAAGCTTTCTTCCCATACTTTGCAGACTTCAGCCAAAAAACCATCGCCCAATGAACTTTCCTCGGTAAGCGGGTTCGGAGCCGATTCGGCATAGTATCCAATGCCGCTGGCAGAAATGATGTGCTTGGGTGGATTTGAACAAGCACTGCAGGCTTGCATCAATGCTGTTGTGCCAATTTTACGACTTTCTAAAATTTCTTTTTTGTAGTCTTTTGTCCATGGTTTAGCGACGTTAGCCCCCGCCAAATGAACCACAGCATCGGCATTTTCGAGAATTTCAGGATTCGACCAAAAAATATTTTTTCTCGATAACCAATCTTTTTGGACTGCTTCTTTGTTAATCCCATATCGTTCCAAGAAATCAACATGAAATCCATTCTGCTTCAATTGGTTGCAGAGTCGTTTCCCGATGAGTCCTGAAGCGCCAGTGATAATGATTTTCATAATATTATAAAAGTGCTAGAAAAGGTGTTAGTAGATAACAAACGTGATCCGAAAAAGTCTAAGAAAGACTATCGGGACAAGTATTTTATCAAAGATATTGAGAATATCACTGGTATTAAGGCTTACACCTTAAGAATTTGGGAGCAGCGATATGGATTGCTCGTTCCAAAACGTACTGAAACGAACATCAGGTATTATGAGGAAGATGATCTTAAATACATGATGAACATCGCCATTCTCAACGTGCATGGAATTAAAATTAGCCATATTGCGCAGATGGATAGGGATGAGGTGCAGCGAAAAACTCTGAGCATTTCTGAAAACAATACAGGTCAACAAGCGCAAATTGCAACCTTAACCGGCGCGATGTTTGATTTTGATGAAAGAGAGTTTAATAAAACTTTGTCGATCAATATTTTACAGTTGGGGATGGAGCAAACCACAACCCAAATCATTTTCCCATTTTTGCAGCATTTGGGTGTAATGTGGCTGAGTGGTACAATTCATATTGCTCACGAACATTTTATTACCAACTTAATTAAGCAGCGCATATTTGTTGCAATTGATCAACTCAATATTATTCCAAATGCCAATGGGAAGAAATTTTTGTTGTTTTTGCCGAATGGTGAAAATCACGAGTTGAGTTTGCTCCTCGCATCGTATTTGTTGCGTGCAAATGGCAAAAATGTTATTTACTTGGGTACTTCAACACCATTAGAAGATTTGAATAAAATTCATAAACTGCATAATCCGGATTATGTTTTTTGTGCTTTGACCAATCCCAATTCAAGTATGCCAGTACAAGTGTATTTGAATACGCTTTCTCGTAGTTGGCCCAATACCCAGATTTTAGTTACCGGTTCTCAAGTTGTGAAGCGCCGTGATTTGAAAATACCCGAGAATTGCAGAGTGATAGCGGATCCTACAAGTTTCCTACAGTTTTTGGAAACCAATTAATTTAGCCTTAACCAATTTCTTGGATTCTTGAAATGTCAACCTCTTCGTTTAGGGGTGTGTTGTAAGTAATGAAATCTGCCATCATGGGAGAAAGCCAACTGCATAATGCGCTTCCTTTTGCTCCTAGACCGTTGTAAATACTTAAATTTTTATAGGCTTGATGTCGACCCAAGTAAGGTCTTCTATTCTGTACAGTGGGCCGCACCGCACGTTGATGCTTGATCAGTGTGACCAATTTTCCTGTAATGAGCTCGGCGCGTTCGAGCAGGAATTTGGCATCCATGGGGTCGGCAACTTCCGAAATAGACTTTTTATGAAAAGTGCTACCCAGGAGAAAGACGTCTTTTTGTTGGGTAGGTACGATCCATTGCTTCTGTTTGATGATTTTATCGTTCGATAAACCCTCAATTTTCACAGTGAGGATGTCGCCGCCGGTAGGATCGAAAAAGAGATAATTAAACCAAGGGTTTTGCATGATGCCAATTCCCTCGCAAAAAACGACATCATCAAATTGATTTCCATGGTATTCAATCATGCCGGATTCAAGAAAGATGAGATCTGAATGTTTGAATTGTTCGGTTGCGAATTGATGGTTTTTTTCAAGCGCGTTTTGGGTGGCAGTTAAGAATTGTAAAACATCCAAACGACCACAGTTATTGACGATAGTATTATCGCCTTCGGGGGTTAAGATGTCCTTGATTTCATTGACCTCACCGCGCTTTCTCCATTCATGTCGTTCATTGTCGTTCGCATGAATTTGCAACATTGGGTATTCAAAAACGAATTTGGCTCCTAAAAGTGATTCGAAATTGCGATAATATTCAAAAACGGCCGGGAAAATTTCTTGGTATTGCCAGGTTTTCTTAACTCCTTTGGGCACAACCGGGTTGATTATTCCCGCAGCAACGCGTGAACTAGAGTTCGGTGCAAGATTGTCGATCACTTGAACAATGTGCCCACGCTGGATCAATTCCAACGCCAATGTGCTGCCAGCCAAGCCGGATCCTATAATCAATATGTGTTTTGGCTTGTTACCCACGTGCTTTTGCAATAAATTGCTGCAAATTACAACATGAGACGGAAAGCAGGGATTCGATTGATCGGTACTTTAACATTTTTTGCTGCGAGCTCTTTACAGGGTCAGGGTGGACAAGAAAAAGCACACAGTTTTTACGGTCGACCAATGATGGGCATTTTGGCCTCTCAAATTGATGGAGATCAAGCCAGTGGATACAATAAATTTGGATATCAAGTAGGGATGGCAACTGGGTATAGGTTGTCTGAGAATAAGAAATTGGATGCAATTGAAATGCAATTTTGTTTGGTGGAGCGGGGAAGTAGAAGGGCATTTGATCCGTTGACGATGGTAAACGCATTCCATATCAAGGCACAACAACTGGAATTGCAGTTGGCAGGGGTTAAAAGTGTGAAAGCGGGGAGATTGGGTAATGTAGATTTGATCGGGGGGATTCGGGTTACGCGCTTGTTGAAAATTGAGGAGACGGAGGGGTACAATCCCGGAATTGCCAATGATTATGCGAAAAATGGAGTCATTTTGCAATTTGCAATTGGGTATCGAGCATCTGAAAGAATGGATTTGAGATTGACTTGGGATTACAGTGCAATTACGCTTTTGTCTAACCCAGCTATATTCAATCCGTTTTATGCAAATGGGGCAGTTTACCACAATGGTGTGGGGCTAACGGCCATGATTCGATTTGATAATTGATTCTTTTTCTATCGATGAGCTAGGCGTATAAAAAAAGCCCAACGAGTTGGGCTTTTTTTATACATAAATATTTTATCTTATCGGGTACGAAGCTCTTTAATACGAGCTGCTTTACCGATTTGAGTGCGTAGATAGAAGATACGGGCGCGACGAACACGACCTTTTCTATTCACTTCGATCTTATCGATGAAAGGTGAGTGCAATGGGAAGATACGCTCTACGCCAATTCCGTTAGAAATTTTGCGTACAGTGAAAGTTTCATCAAT
>CANIZU010000099.1 GCA_947472115.1 Flavobacteriales bacterium
GGTTCAGCAGATGTTCGATGAGCGCGCTGGCATCACTCCCGATCGGGTATATCCGCATCCAATCGATTTAAATGCGCTGCCTCATATTGATGTTTTCATGAACGATGGCTATACCAAAGAAGAATGGAAAATGATGGTAGAAACCCGCAAAATCATGGGGCTGCCGGAACTAAAAATTACTGCCACAACCGTGAGAATTCCTACAGTAGGCGGACATTCCGAAAGTATCAATGCAAGTTTTGAAAATGCCCTAACGGTGCGCGAAATCAAAGAAATTTTAAGCGATGCTCCAGGTGTTACCTTGCAAGACAATCCAGAAAAATTTGAATATCCGATGCCATTGAACAGCCACGACAAAGACGATGTTTTTGTGGGTAGAATCCGGATGGACGAGAGTGAGAACAACACAATTAACATGTGGGTAGTGTCCGATAATCTTAGGAAAGGTGCCGCAACAAATGCCATTCAAATTGCTGAATTGTTGATACAAAAAGGCTGGTTCGATGCCTAATTGAAGAGAATTTCTGATTGATTCCAACTTTTTTCATGCCTCTTTGTTAATCTAATCATGCTAGTGCAAGAAAACGAAGAATTAAACGCTCCAGACAACCGCCCTTTGGTCCTCAAGGATGCTGTTTATCAAGGTGAAATGCACAATGCACCCTACGCAATCAGTGTCAGTTCGCCCAAAATCGAACCCATCGACAAACGATTAATGGTTGCCAATGCCCACGAAAGCATGCAGCACCAAGCCGAGCAACAAATTACGATGCTTCGCAAACAAGCCCAACTTTTGATTAACCAAGCCAAAGAAATCGAAGCGAGAGTTGAAATGTCGCATGCGATTTACAAAGCCGACCTCAACTTTGAACCTATCATCCACGGAATATATCACTTGTACCAAAAGGATGATGGCACTCAAGTTTTGAGTATGATTGCACCTTATGAATGGGGTAAATCAGCAGCTTTTCACACCTATGTGCATACCGTTCGATTGCTAGCAGATCGCACTTGGGAAATTTTGGCTTGATCCACCGATAGATTTTCGATGTCAACCCCGGTGGGCATCGACTGCTTTGCGGACAGAACCCTTAGACAGCAATAGAGACTTCGCCTCTGCTTCCGCCAAACCCGTTTCTTCCATCACCATTCTCGTACCTCTTTCAATCAACTTGTGATTGGTGAGCTGCATGTCGATCATTTTATTGCCCTTCACATGTCCTAACCGAATCATTACGCTGGTAGTAAGCATATTAAGGACCATTTTTGTCGCCGTGCCCGCTTTCATCCGTGTACTTCCGGTAACAAACTCCGGACCCGTCTCGATTTCCACGCAGATATCGCAGTCGGCAGCCATCGCACTATTTTTATTACAAACTACGGCACCGGTTGCGACGCCATTGATTCGGCATTGGCGCAGAGCGCCAATGACATAGGGAGTGCGGCCGGAGGCCGCAATACCCACCACAACATCACCCACACCCACTTGATATTTCTCTAAATCACGATACCCCTGCTCAAAATCATCTTCTGCAAATTCCACTGCCTTGCGAATCGCGGAATCACCGCCGGCAATCAATCCAATGACTTTATCAAAGGGAACACCGTAGGTAGGCGGACATTCACTGGCATCTACGATACCCAATCGACCCGAAGTGCCCGCACCCAAATAAAACAACCGTCCACCCTTGCTCAATCGATCAAAAATCAATTCACACAGTGCGGAAATTACAGGCAACTCATTTGCAATTCGGGCATGACATAAAGCATCCTCTCGGTTAATACCCGTTACTAAACTCAAAAAATCTTGCTGCTCTAAATGGGAATGATTGGAACTGGATTCTGTATGCATTTATACAAAAGTATCGGTTTGATAGCGATCACACAAAAAATGGATCCAGTCTTGATAAATCAACTCCGGCATCACGCGTGGAAATTTGCTTTGTCCGCCCAACTTTCCTTTTGTATCCAAGAAATCTAAAAAATCCGCCTCTGGAAGAACATGCATTTCCATCGTCTTTAATATATGCTGTCGTTCCGTGGCATAATCATCATTCAGGACGCATAAGTGCTGATCCAAAATCGACCTTAACTTTTCAGGATCCGGTTTCGCGTGACCTGTAGGGTAGGAAACATACCAACGATGTCCCATTTCGCCATTGGGCAATTTCAAACCACGAACACAGTATTCAGAGATCGGAGATTCCAATTCCCTTGCTGTTAATTCGGTACCCTGATTCATATTATCCACGCTCAAATGCTCCCCACATAAACTCAGATATTGTTTGGTTCTGCCAGTGACCTTAATCTCACAAGCATCCACATTGGTAAATTGAATAGTATCACCAATCAAATAGCGCCAAGCCCCTGCACAAGTACTAATTAAAATAGCATAATTTATCCCCTCCACTACTTCATCCAAATCCAAAGCCTTTGCACCAGGCCTTACTTCGCCTGTCTCATCAAAATTCTCTTCGTTGAATGGAATGAATTCAAAGTAGGTATTGTTCCTGAACACCAAGCCCATACCTGAAGCATTTACTTTGGTCTGGGCTGCAACAAAGCCTTCACTACACAAATACGATTCAAAATAGTGGATTGGACGGCCCATCATTGCCTCAATCTGACTCTTATAGGGAGTAATTGAAATCGCACCCCAACTGTATACACTTAAGTGAGGCCAAATTTCATGAATGTTCTTTAATTCATAACGCTCTATGATTTTCTCTAACAGCATTTTCACCCATGCTGGAGCACCTGCAATCATGGCCACATCCCAATTGGGTGCTTCGTTAACCATGGTTTCTAACTTGTGATGCCAATCGCGCTCGCGCTTTATCTCTGCCGTGGGAACCGCAAAATGATCAAACCAAAAAGGCAAGTTTGCCACGGAAATACCACTCAAATCTCCGCTATATTTCTTGCCATCGAAGTTTAGGTCGGTACTCCCGCCAATCATCAAATAATGTTTGGTAAAGAAATCTTTAGGGACATCCGTTTTAGCGACTGCAAATAATTGACGGCGACTGGCACGCATGATAGCCTTTAATTGTGCATCCGTAACTGGTATAAACTTGCTCGCCCCTTGCGTAGTTCCTGAACTCAAAGCAAAATATTTGGGCGATCCTGGCCATGTGATATCCGATTCCCCGTTGTATTCACGTTGCCACCATGGGTGCATTACATCGTAACTCGCAATAGGTACATTTAATTTAAACTGTTCTCTACTATCCGCATGCATCAAAATACCATCAAAATCATATTCCTGACCGTAGGCAGTATTTTTTGCTTTGTAAAGCAATTTCTTTAGCGTTGCATCCTGCCATTTCTGAGCACGTGCCCTCTTCATCACCAAGATATCCGTAACGTTCTTTGCCCGATCAAACAAATGTGTTAAAAAGTCTTTAGTAGCCGACATAGTAAAATAATTTTGTGGTCATATTACAAAAACCAAGCCATCCTAATCAATACCGACGATAATTGACGAACTTTGCCAATAATATTATGGCAGACGGACTTATTCAGGAAATACGTGACAAATGGTTACAAATTATTGCCTTTGTGGAGGAGAATTTTGACAAAAAGCCCGACCTCAATGCGATTTTGTTCCTAATTGGTGTCAGAGAATTGGGCGAATTGAGAGATACACCATTTTCAAAAGAGGAAAAAGTGCACTTAATGCACATTGCTACCTGTAAAATCTTAAGCTACTCCGGTTATTACGAACATGTTGGATCGGATCAAAACGGATGGCCAGCTTGGCAAAACATCATTCCACTGCCAAACTTGGGTTACCTAGAACAAGAGAATTTAATACGCCAGCACATCGTAGAGTACTTTGAAAATGAAGAAATAATTCAGTTTCATTAAGCAAAGTGACGATTTCCAGTAAAAAACTTAGTTTATTTGAATTACGATGATGAAATATGCTTTTATCCTTCCCCTCATGCTGGTCTTTGCCAGTTGCAGCAACAACACAGAAACGAATGCGGTTGACAGCGTAAAGAATCTCGTTGACACTAATTCCGTAGATTACAGTGATTCAACGGCACCTGCCGAATGGCCAAGGGTAGTGCTCAAAACAACTGCGGGTAATTTAACTCTGGCACTGAACCCAGAACAAAAACAACACACCGAGAATTTCTTGAAATTGGTAAAATCCAAATACTATAACGGTCAGCTTTTTCATCGCGTTATCAAAGAATTTATGATTCAAACCGGAGATCCCAAATCTGTAAATGCTGGCCCTTCAGCAATGATAGGCGACGGTGGACCAAACTATACTGTAGCGAGTGAAATCAAACCAAATCTATATCATTATAAAGGAGCATTATCAGCCGCTCGACAGAGCGATGATGTGAACCCGATGAAAAATAGCAGCGGTTCCCAATTTTTTATAGTTACCGGAACACTTTTGGATGAGTTACACCTCAAACAATCTTTAGAAGCACAAGCGTTTGAAAACTTCAAAAAGGACCCCGCAAATCAAGAAACTTTCCTCAAAGGCCAAGCACTGAGTCAAGCCGGAAATATGGCTGCACTGCAAGAACTTGAACAAGATGTTCAAAAACGAATGCAGCCCTTTATCAATAAGTTATATGCAGAGATTCCAGCAAACGTAAAGCAACGATACGCCAAATGGGGAGGCGCTCCAAGTTTGGATAACAACTATACCGTTTTTGGTAAATTGGTTTCGGGATACAATGTGCTAAGCGCCATCGAAAATGAACCAACAGGTAGTGCAGACCGCCCAAAAAAGGATGTCAAAATAATCGAAGCGTTCATTCCAGAATAATCCAATTCCAAACCATTCATCTAAACTATTAATTCAATCCATTGGCTCAAAATCCATCGATTGTTGCGCAGTTTAATTTGATTTTGAGATTTTTCTGAATTGTAGTATATTTGCAGCACTTTCCGATAAACTTTAGGAAGGGGACAAGCCAAAAGCAGTCCCCTTTTTTGTTGACTATGGCAAACCTCGCAAAGAATCTAACCGACCTAGTAGAACAGGAAGCTCCCCTGTTTGGATTGTTCTTGGTAGCACACACTATCAGTCCCGCCAAGCTTTTCCAGTTTTACATGGACAGTGAAGAGGTATTATCAATGAAATCAATCACCGATTTTACCAGACATATATCTGAAAAAATTGATGACTCCGATCTCAGCGATGAGGCCTTCACCTTCGAAATTTCTTCGCCCGGTGCCGAAAGACCGCTTACCAATCGCAAACAATATGGAAAACATATCGGCCGTTCGTTCGATTTTGTTACCTCCGAAGGACTTGTGAGTGGCAAATTGGTCGAAATCAACGAAAATAACGTGTTCCTCATCGAACAAACAACCAAAGAAAAAGGCAAGAAAGCCATTACCCAAATCATCGAAGTCCCTTTTGAAAACATTCAATCTGCAACCATCATAATCAGTTTCAAATAATATGAAAGTCAAGGCAAAAGATCTAGGTATCAACCTTGTGGAGAGTTTCTCCGAATTTAAGGAGTTTAAAAACATCGACCGCGCCACAATGATGCGCGTTTTAGAAGACGTTTTTCGCAACATTCTGAAAAAGAAGTACGGCAATGATGCCAATTTCGACATCATCATCAACACAGAAACAGGTGACATCGAGATGTATCACCTACGCCTGATTGTTGAAGCCGGTGAAGTAGAAGATGAAAACCTTCAAATCGCGTTGGAAGATGCCCAAAAATTAGAACCCGACTACGCAGTGGGTGAAGATTGTATTCAGCAAGTTTTCTTGGACGATTTCGGACGTCGTAGCATCTTAAATGCTCGTCAAGCCCTTATGAGTCGGATCATCGAACTCGAAAAAGACGAACTTTTCAAAAAATACAAAGACAAACGCGGTGAAATCATCACCGGTGAAGTTTATAATGTTTGGAAACGTGAAATTATGGTACTGGACGATGAAGGCAATGAATTGTCGCTTCCGAAAGACCACATGATTCCTCGCGATATGTACAAAAAAGGCGATACCCTTCGCGCTGTAATTCACGAAGTGGACATGGACAAAGGGTCTCCAAAAATTATTCTTTCTAGAACCTCTCCAGAATTCTTGGAGCGTTTGTTTGAATTGGAAGTCCCTGAAATCTTAGACGGTTTAATCACTATCAAAAAAGTTGTTCGCGAACCAGGTGAACGTGCCAAAGTAGCCGTTGAAAGCTACGATGATCGCATCGATCCAGTGGGCGCTTGCGTAGGTGTAAAAGGAGCTCGTATTCACGGTATCGTTCGTGAATTGCGCAACGAAAACATCGATGTAATCAACTTCACTACCAACACCAATCTTTACATCCAAAGATCTCTTCAACCCGCAGCTATTTCTCGCATCGAATTGAATGAAGAGAAAAAGACTGCCGATGTATTCTTAGAAGCCGACCAGGTTTCTTTGGCCATTGGTAAAGGTGGACATAACATCAAATTGGCCGGCAAATTGTGTGGCTACCAAATCGAAGTGTACAGAATGGCCGCCACAATTTCCGATGAGGATGATGTGGATTTGGACGAATTTTTGGACGAAATCGATACTTGGATCATCGAAGAATTCAAGAAAATTGGTTTGGATTCCGCGAAATCTGTCATTAATGCCACAGTGGAAGATTTGATGAGAAGAACTGAATTGGAAGAAGAAACCATTATCGAAGTACAGAAGATACTTCGCGTAGAATTTGAAGACTAATTAACCATCAGCAAAGCCCCGTGAACCCCAAGGACACGGGGCTTTGAATAAAAAATAGTGGCGAACACATTGTTCAAAACACAAACCTTGGGAATTATTGTCAATAGAACTAATTTTGAAAGAAAATATGGCGGAATACCGTTTAGCGAAAGTAGCCACAGAATTGAATCGAAGTTTTCAAGCACTTGCCGATTTGTTAAATCAGCAAGGCTTCGATGTCATGCCCAAGCCAACAACCAAAATCACCGA
>CANIZU010000100.1 GCA_947472115.1 Flavobacteriales bacterium
ATCAAGTAGGGATGGCAACTGGGTATAGGTTGTCTGAGAATAAGAAATTGGATGCAATTGAAATGCAATTTTGTTTGGTGGAGCGGGGAAGTAGAAGGGCATTTGATCCTTTATTAACAGATGTAAATGCTTTTCACATCAAGGCACGACAGATTGAGTTGCAGGTGGCGGGTATTAGAAAGGTGAGTGCGGGAAGGTTAGGCGAGATTGATTTGTTGGGCGGTATTCGGTTCACGCGATTGTTGAAAATTGAAGAAAGTGAAGGTTATAATCCCGGAATTGCGAGTGATTTTGCCCAAAATGGATTGATTTTGCAATTTGCTGTAGGTTCCCAAGTTTCTCAATCGTTGGATTTAAGATTGAATTGGGATTATAGTATCATGTCGGCATTGTCTCAATCCACCTCGTATAATCTATTTTACCCAACTGGGGTTTATCACAACGGAGTAGGTCTCACCGCTTTGATACGGTTTGACAATTGATTGGAATTCTAAATTTGTGCGGTGAATAAATAAAAAAAGCCCAACGAGTTGGGCTTTTTTTAAACATAAATATTTTGTCTTATCGAGTACGAAGCTCTTTAATACGAGCAGCTTTACCGATTTGAGTACGTAGATAGAAGATACGGGCGCGACGAACACGACCTTTTCTATTCACTTCGATCTTATCGATGAAAGGAGAGTGAAGTGGGAAGATACGCTCTACGCCAATTCCGTTAGAAATTTTGCGTACAGTGAAAGTTTCATCAATGCCTCCGTTGCGACGTTGGAGAACATCACCTTGGAATAACTGAATACGCTCTTTGGCGCCTTCTTTAATTTTATAGTGAACAGTAATACGGTCACCAGCCTTGAAAGCGGGTAAGTCTGTTCTCAAATACTCAGATGCGATGCTATTAACGATTGAATTCATGGGTTTTAATCCTAATTGGGCTGCAAAAATACGAATTATTTCTTTTGATACAATGAATTTCTGCAAATTTCCCCGTCAAACAGGAATTTTAACAATGTGGAATAACTTGTGTTAAACTTTTCGGCCATTGTCTATGTCTTGTCATTGAATTTTATCTACTTCGCACATTGGAAATCATTGTGACATTATTAAGCTATCATCAATGAGTGTAGATACAGCAAATGCAAAAAATATGAGTGAGACCCAACGATTACAGAATTTATCGGAAGACGATTTTTCGATTGAATTGGTAACTTCGGGGGCAACTGCATCTTTGTTTGTCGAAATCGTACGTCGTTACCAACAACAAATCTATTATCACTGTAGAAATTTATTGTTAAGTCATGATGATGCAGATGATGCAGCTCAGAATACTTTCATTAAAGTTTGGCAGAATGCAAACCAGTTTAAGGGCGACAGTCGATTGCGCACATGGGTATATCGTATCGCAACGAACGAGTCCATTAATTTGATCCGTAAGCGAAAGCCCACGATTGATTTTGACGAGGCGCAGCCGGAGATGGCGGATATGATTACTGAAGACTTGTATTTATCGGGCGACGATATCTCGTTAAAACTTCAGAAAGCCCTTTGTTATTTGCCATTTAAGCAGAAGTTGGTTTTTACATTGAGGTATTTTGAAGATTTGACGTACGAAGAAATTGCGGTATTGACATCCACTTCGGAAGGGGCTTTGAAAGCGTCGTATCACCATGCCGTGAAGAAATTAGAAATTTATTTAAGTGTACTGCGTTAAACCAAATCGTAATTTATACATCTAATCAATAGCACAAGCGAAAACATGGACTTAGAAAACGAAAAAATTGGACCAGCCTATAACGCGCCGGATTCCTATTTCAAGGAGTCGGAATCACGTTTGTTGCAGCGATTGGGCATCGACATAAATTCTCCGGAAGCAGCTGCGCCCAAAATTGAATCAACCAAGCCGTTGGAGGTGCTCATGAAGGTTGATACTACGGGTATTCAAAAGCGGGCAAGGAAACAAGATCCACAGACGTCAAAGTCGGTGGGTGTTGATAAGGAAGTCGATGCTTTTGGAAAGGTGGAAATCGCACCGTTAACTTTTACCACGAATGAAAATCCTGAGTGGGTTAATTTCTCTGCGATATCTGAGGAAACAATCGGTTCAAGTGATTCTTTAAATATCACCAAAGTAACATACGGCGATTTATTGAATCCAGTTGATGAAACTACTGAAATTAAAACAGAAGATTCTGAAATTTTAGAAACGGAATTGGCGGTGTCAGAAATTCCAGTGCCAGAAATAATAGCATCGGAATCTTTAATCGCAGAACCTGCGGAGTTAATTCCAACCGAAATGGAATCTGAGTTGATTCAAGTGGAATCTGCCGTAATCGAAGTACAATCTGAGGGGATTGAATCTATTGAAACTATTGAATTGACAGTGCCAGTGATTGCGGAAGGTCTGTTAGAAGAGAAAATAGAATTACCCGACTCCATTATTATTCACGAAGTCCCAGATTCCGTTGGGTTGGATGAATTGGAGTCGTATATCGCACCAATCAACAAACCAAAGTCGCCTGTAATTGAAGAAATTTTCCAACAAGACGAGCCGCAAATTGTCAACTTAGAAGCGCCAGCAACTGCTTTTGCACCCATTGCTGGACGACAAAAAGAGTCGGCTACTCCAGGTTGGTTGGGTGTTGCAGCATCTTTGGCTGCTATTGTCGCCGCCTATTTTATTTGGAATGCAATTCAACCGCCCAAAGCGGAAGAGGCGATGGCAACAGAACTGCAACAGGAAGAGCCCACTGCCATTGAATTGCCTTTGGATGAGCCAGCTTCGCCAAAAGATACCATTCCTGATGGATTACAATTGGTTGAACCGTTGATTACTGGCGACATGCCAAAATACAAAGAGCCCAATGTTTACACTATTATCGATGCCAAAGAAATGCCGCCCCGCACCAAACGAGCCCTACAGGACTTGGAGGACAATGGGTTGGCAACCTTTGATATGGAAGATGAAATGTTTGAAGAATTAGATTTTGAATCGTTATGAAATGCATGAAATATATCACCCTGTGCTTGTTGATGTTGTTTGCTGTGAAAGCATCGGCGCAAAATGAAGCAAAAAAGGATAGCCTTAGGGCCTCTAAAGTGGAGGAGTTAAGAAAGTTTCGTGAGACTTTGTTTGTGGAACAACTCACATTAAGTGAAGCGGAGAAAGTGAAGTTTTTTCCTATTTACGATGAATATCAGTTGAAATTGCGTGATGCAAAACGCGGTTTTAGAGAAAAATGGAACGATAAACGTCCTTCCGAATTGTCTGAAACCGAAGCAGAGCAGTATTTCAAGGATGCTGTCGCCTTGCGCAAATTAGAAGTCCAATTGCTCGAAACCTATACCACTAAACTCAAGCCAGTGATTGGCATGAAGCGTGCGGTTCAATTGCCGCGCATCGAACGTGAGGTGAAGAAAGAAATGATCGCAAAGGCTCGTTCAATGCGGAAGAAGAAGAAGCCTGCGGATGGGGTGGAAAATCGTGGGGGTGGGGATAGGCCTCGCCGACGTGCGCCAGAGGGTGAACCCATTGGGAATTAATCAATGACATCAATAAACAGGCCTGTTACCATTGTTGGTGGGGGCATGTCGGGTCTGTCTGCCGCATACAAACTGCAACAACTAGGTATTCCTTACGAATTGCATGAAGGAAGCAATGCGTGGGGTGGCAAGTTGCGAACCACACATATTGACGGTTTTTCATTGGATCATGGATTTCAAGTGATTCAAAGTGCTTATCCAGCGTTAGACGATTACAAGCAGGGTGGTTTATTGGATGGCGCCCTCGCCTTCGGCTCGGGCGCCTGGCTGCTCACAGCCACAGGGAAGACCCTCATCGCCGATCCTATAAAACACGGCATCAAAGGCATCGGAGCGCTATTGCATCCCGATATTAAACTCACTGATGTTTTTAAAATAATTGCCCTTCGTAAGAAATTGCTATCCCAAAATCCTAGCGATTTTTTTCAATCTCCCACCTCAGCAAACATCGCAATACCATCTACCCAAGATTATCTGCTTTCGATTGGGTTTTCGGAAACCATTATCGAATCATTCTTTCGACCATTCTTTACTGGCATTTTTCTCGAAGAAGCTCTTCAAACCCCGTGCTCTCTTTTTGATTTTATCTTTTGGGCTCTAGCCAAAGGCGATGCACTTATTTTGCCCAATGGAGTCCAAACATTCCCCAATAGAATTGCCTCAAAACTCAATCCCAGTCAGATTTTCCTAAATTCTACAGTGGGGAACAATCACCAGGCAGGAATTCCGTATCGCTCAACTACAACCTTATATTATTCCGTAGATCACGATGCCGGCTTAGGTAAGTTCTTGGCGCTCAACGCAAGCCGGATGGGACGTGTAAATCTTATCGCGGTTCCTTCAATGGTTCAATCCAGTTATGCTCCCACAGGTAAGCACCTGTTGTCGGTATCGTTGAAGCCCTCTTTTTCTGGCAATGTGGATGCTCATGCGGCAAACAATGAAATTCTTACGGAAGTAGAGAACTTGTTGCAGAGGCCCATCAACGCCCAATTTTTGCAGTCCTTTGAAGTGAAATCTGCGCTGCCCATGAATACCAAGTATTCTTATGATTTGCCAAGCAGCCCAAGTGTTGCGAACATTGAGCAGAATCAATTTCTGGCAGGTCAATCAATTGCAAACCCGTCGTTAAATGCTGCCATTTTATCCGGTCTGCAGTTTGCAGAAAATTACCGCGCCCATTCGCCTAAACTTTGAGTGCACAAAAAAGCCCCTGTTTTCGACGAATTCTAAGCCGATTTAACATTTTGTTTACTTGCTTTTAACTGTGGTCGGCCGTATTATTGCACTTCATAAAATCAAAAACTTAGAATCATTATGACAAATAACAACAACAAATCGGGAAACAATGCTTGGATGGCATATTTCTCTGGCCTTGCCATTTTGTTTGCAATTGCCGCTGGGTACTCAATTTACATTTTCTTTTTAGGAAATGCTGCCAACTTTGAAGATGGAGACGTCGCAAAAGGTCACCCATTGGGACTTTTGGGCATCATCTATCGCGGTGGTATCGCCATCGTACCTTTGTTGATTGCGGTAAACATCACCGTAATTTTGGTGTCAATTGAGCGTTTTATCACTTTGTCTGCGGCTTCAGGACGTGGCAATGCAACTGCATTCGTTCACAAAATGCGTGCTATGTTGGAGCAAAACAACTTAGACGGTGCGATTGCTGCTTGCGATCAACAGCGGGGATCTTTGGCCAATGTGGTTCGTTCTGGTTTGACTCGCTACCAAGTGGTTGCTGCGAAAACAGATTTGAATCGCGATGAGAAGAAAGCTGCTATCGAAAAGGAATTGGAAGAAGCAACTAGCTTGGAATTGCCTATGCTTTCTAAGAACTTGGTTATCATCACAACTTGTGCATCTATTGGTACTTTGATCGGTTTGATCGGAACTGTATTCGGTATGATTCGTGCGTTTGCTGCGTTGGCGAACTCTGGTACTCCTGATACAGCTGCCTTGGCAACAGGTATCTCTGAAGCTTTGATTAACACGGCTTTTGGTATCATTGGATCAACTTTGGCGATCATCAGTTATAACTATTTCTCTAACCGCATCGACACTATGACACACAGCATGGACGAAGCGGGTTATTCTATTATTTCTAACTTCCAGGCCAACCACGGTTAATTCGGTTATTTACCTTTTGGTTTAAACCCGGATTAACGCCCTAAATTTACGAACATGCCTAAAGTAAGTATGCCCCGTTCCACCCCTTCATTGGATATGACGCCAATGGTGGATTTGGCATTCCTTCTGGTAACGTTCTTTATGTTGACCTCAAGTTTCCGTGCTCCAGAGCCCGTATTCGTAGATCCTCCGTCCTCTACCACCGAAGTGCAAATACCTAAACAGGTGTTTTTGGTGACCGTAGATGCTGATGGAAGGGTGTTCATTGATATCACAAATCCTGCAGTAAAAGAGATGGTTTTGAAGGATATGATGCGCGATTTCAAGGTGCAAATGAGCGCAGAGGAAGTAAAGAAATTTGCTGGTGCTGGTCCAATAGGACTAAAAATGGAATCCATTAGTTCGTATCTAGAATTGGAAGTCAATGCCCGCGCAAAAGTGCAGCAATCTGGCGTTCCCTATGATACATTAAACATAAAAAAGAGTCAGCTTTACCACTGGGCTTACAACGCCCGTTTAAGAGCACACGACGATTTTAAAGACCGCGAAGCTGAAGCCACGAAGCGTGGTTTGCCTTTTGATAAGGAGAATTATATTCAGTTTGCGGTAAAAGCCGACGGTAACACAAAATACAACGTTCTAAAAAACGTTATCCAAGTATTCAGGGAAGCCAAAGTAAAGAATTTTCAGATGATCACAGGTTTGGAAGCCAAGCCTAAAGACTAATGATAGGAGAGTAGAACCATGGCAGAAATACAAAGTAATGGTGGTGGCGGCGGCGGTGGCAAAAAAAGAGCCAAAAAACAGAGTACCCGGGTGGATATGACCCCCTTGGTGGATTTGGCTTTTTTATTGTTGACCTTCTTCGTACTTACCTCAACGTTCTCTCAGCCCAAGGTGTTGAGAATGATCTTTCCAGAGAAACTGGATGAAAAGGATTTAAAAAATATGAAGCAACCCGAAGTTAAAGATGGTATCACCATACTTTTAACCGGGGGTGACAAAGTGTATTGGTATCGCGGTGCTTTGAACGACAAAGCTGTTTTAGAAGAAACCGATTATACCAAAAACGGATTGCGTAAGATTTTGGTTGAAAGCAATTTGACGCTATTAACACAATTGCGTGATTTTGAAAAACAATTGAACAAAATCGATGAGAAAGATACTGCCAAGCGCAATGCCATCGATGCCAAAGTAAAACAAGCACAAAGAGATTCGAAGTTGGTGGTGTTGTTGAAGAACGACGACAAAGCATCGTATCGCAATGTGATTGACGTG
>CANIZU010000101.1 GCA_947472115.1 Flavobacteriales bacterium
AAAAAAAATCCCTCTTTCGAGGGATTAAATATTCTTAACCGAGTTGAACTCGTTTGAATCTTGTAACTGTGAGACCTGGCTCAACACTTGAAAGATATTTCTCTACTGTCAATGAACCGTCTTTTACGAAGTCTTGTGCGATTAGCGTAGACTCTTTAAAGAACTTCTCCAATTTGCCGGTAGCGATACGATCAATCATGGCTTCAGGCTTGCCTTCAGCACGCGCTTGCTCACGACCGATTTCCAATTCACGCTCGATGGTATTTGCATCCACACTGTCGCGATTTACAGCCACAGGATTCATTGCAGCAATTTGCATTGCAACATCTTTTCCAGCAACCATATTCGCATCAGTAGCAGCATTGTTCATTTCTACTAAAACACCCATACGGTAAGAACCGTGAATGTAAGAAACAACATTAGAACCTTCTACCAACTCGTATTTTGTAACGTCGATTTTCTCACCAATCTTGGCAACCTCATCCATCAAACGATCGGCTACAGCCACACCATTCAACGACAAAGCTTTCAAAGCGTCTAGATCGGCAGGCTTGTTATCCATAGCCAACGTTGCGATACTTTTTGCCAATTCAACAAAGGCTTCGTTCTTCGCTACGAAATCAGTTTCACAAGCGAGTAATACAATTACACCCGCATTACGTGAATCATTCACCATAGCAATTACACAACCTTCAGTGGCTTCTCTATCGGCGCGCTTGGCAGCAATTTTTGCTCCCTTTTTACGCAAATAGTCCACCGCTGCTTCAAAATCACCTTGGGTTTCAACCAAAGCATTTTTACAATCCATCATTCCCGCACCGGTCATTTGGCGCAGTTTATTTACTTCTGATGCAGTTATTGTTGTCATAAATGATTTAAAAATTATGCTTCTGCAGCTACTTCTGCTACTTCTGCAGTTGGGGCAACTTCTTCTTCAGACTTTTCACGCTTGCGCTCTTGGCTACCTTCGATGATGGCATCCGCAATTTCGCGAACGATCAAATAGATAGACTTAGATGCATCGTCGTTTCCAGGGATTGCATAATCCACTACAGTTGGATCAGAATTGGTATCAACCAATGCAATTGTTGGGATACCCAAACGAGTTGCTTCTGAAACTGCAATGTGCTCACGCTTCACGTCAACCATGAAAATAGCACCAGGCAATTTGGTCATATCTTCGATACCACCCAAAATCATCTGCAATTTTGCTTTTTCACGATCAAACATCAAACGCTCTTTCTTGTTGATGCGGTCAAACGTACCGTCAGTTGCCATCTTGTCGATGTTCTGCATACGCTTAATGCTCTTACGAACAGTTTGAAAGTTTGTCAACATACCACCCAACCAACGCTGAGTTGTGAAAGGCATGTTAGCACGCTTCGCCTCTGCGGCTACGATTTCTTTTGCTTGTTTCTTAGTAGCCACAAACAAAACCCGGCGACCCGAGCGAGCGATATTTTTAGCAGCGGCTTTCGCCTCTTCTAATTTACTTTCGGTTTTTTTAAGATCAATGATGTGGATACCATTCTGTTCCATAAAAATGTATGGAGCCATCCTGGGATTCCATTTGCGGGTAAGGTGACCAAAATGTACACCTGCTTCCAACAAATCCTGCTGAGTATATGCCATGAGTATAATTAACGTTTAGAGAACTGGAAGCGACGACGTGCCTTTTTCTGACCTGGTTTCTTACGTTCAACCACACGGGAATCACGCGTCATGAATCCAGCCTGTCTTAAAGGCGACTTCAATTCAGCATCGATATCAACCAACGCCTTCGAAATGGCCAAACGAACCGCTTGCGCCTGTCCGCTTACACCACCACCACAAACATTCACTTGAATGTCGTACTTGCCCGAATTATCGGTCAATGTCATTGGTGCCTGAATGGCTGATTGATGCCATGGAAGTGGGAAATAAACTTCCAATGCTTTCTTATTTACTACGATTGTGCCGTTACCTTCTTTCAGGTATACGCGGGCGACTGCGGCTTTTCTTCTGCCTGAGGTGTTTATCATATGGCTCAGTTTTCGATATTCATTACTTTGGGCTGTTGTGCAGCATGAGGATGTTCAGTTCCTACGTACACAAACAAATTGGTAAATAAGCGACGGCCCAAACGATTCTTGGGCAACATGCCTTTTACCGCCATCTCAATCAAACGCTCTGGCTTCACGTTCTTCGCCAATGTCGATCTTTGTCCACCTGGGAAACCCGTGTGGCGCAAATATTCTTTGGTTTCGAACTTACCAGCTGTCATCACAACATGTGCAGCATTGATTACAATTACATTGTCACCGCAATCAACGTGTGGCGTAAAAGATGGCTTGTTTTTGCCACGGAGAACCGAAGCAATTTGAGAGGCCATACGGCCTAATGTCTGTCCATTTGCGTCAACTACAAACCACTGCTTGTCAGCAGTCATTTTGTTTACCGAAACGGTTTTGTATGTACTTAGTGGATTCACGTTTGTAATTCTTACTTAGTTTTTGGGGTTGCAAAAATAGGAAATTTTCTCTCTAAGAGCAAGATATCCACAACTTTTTTTCATGCTTTTCTAAAATAGACACCAAAATCGTCGTGAACCTCAGTATTTAGGCTCCTTTTCCGCAATAAAAATGCAGCACAACGAACAAATCGTCTACCAATCGTCCTCGTCTGGTTGGAATGGCTCCCGCAAGGTTTTCTTAAATGCTTTCACCACTTCGGCCACCTCAGTGTCTGCCGCCATCAAATATCGATCGGTAAATTGGAAGCCCTTTTTCAATCGCATGTAATGCTCGTGATACGTCCGAGAAATCTTTGCCCCCAATCCATCTTCCACCTCAACATGCACAAAATTTCCAAATTGATACTTATATCTACTGTCCTTGAATCGCAAGCTCAACCGATATTCCAACATTCCCTCCTGCTTCTTATTGTACTTGCCATAAGTGCAAATCATAGGAATCGTAATCTTCAACACAATGCGCTCGGCAATCTTGTCCTCAATCACCATCTTTTTATAGCCCTCTTTGCCAAAACGCTGCACCAAATATTTCTTGGCCCTCCAATACAAAGAATCAGCGCCACAATTCTCACAGGCCTCATCTTCGATGATGTTTTCATAAAAAATTATCTCCCTCATCGAATCATAAGGTGGAACAAACCGGATGTACGGCGCCTTTTTAATAGCCGGCTCCTCTGCCGCACCACCACCTTCAGCACCCCAGCCACCACCAGCATCTGCCGCCGGAGCCGTTGTATCACCGCCCGCAGCCGCAGGACTTCCACCATCGCCACCAAAGCCCCATTGTCCATATGCATCGGACATCGTCATCACAAAAAGCAGTATCACCGCCCATCGTAACCAAGATTTCTCTTGCCCATTACGAGTATTTCTCATTGTATTCAATCGTGTAATTAAAATTTTAAAGCGCGAATATAGGCGGACAGGCCATTTAAAATATCCCTGCCACCTTTTCATGCGAGAATTCCTTACACATTAACGACAAACTGCTCAAATTATTTTACACTTTTCCAGGAAACCTTCCCTTGGAAAAAATTCTGCCCGCTGGCTTACCCTTCCGCAACTGCACTTGGGTCTCAGCATCCAAATGAATCACCGCCTTACATTCCTCCGAACAGCAATGCTCAAATTTTGCAGCGCAAGCATCGCACTGAATAAATAATAAATGACAACCCGTATTGGCGCAATTGATATGTTTATCTGCGGGCTCACCACACTGATGACATTGCGCAATCACATCCTCCGTAATCCGCTCTGCCAATCGTTGGTCAAACACGAAGTTCACACCCTTGAATTTATTGTCCAAAGAAGACGCATTCACCTGATTCACATAGTTGATAATGCCCCCCTCCAAATGATACACCTCGTTGTACCCGTTGTGCTTCATCCATGCACTGGCCTTTTCACAACGAATCCCGCCTGTACAATACATCAGTATGGGTTTGTCCTTCTCCTCCTTATACAAATCCAATACACGCGCTAATTCCTCTCTAAACGTATCGGTATCCGGACAGCTAGCACCTTCAAACCTTCCCACTTCACTCTCATAATGATTCCGCATGTCGATGACCACAGAATCCGGCTTCTCCATCATCTCATTCCACGCCGCAGCATCCAAATACTTCCCGCTATTTTGCAAACTAAAAGTAGGATCCTCGATGCCATCCGCCACAATTTTTGCGCGAACTTTGATATCCAACTTAATAAACGACTTCTGTTTCTCTTCGATGGCGATGTTCAAGCGAATCCCTTTCAAAAAGTCAATAGTATAGACCACCGCTTTAAAGGCCTCAAAATGGACAGAAGGGAGCGCTAGTTGGGCGTTGATGCCTTCCTGGGCGACATATATCCTGCCAACCACTTCGAGTTGGGAAAAACGCAAAAACAAATCGTTTCTAAACGACTCAGGATCGGAGATGGGATGATAACAATAGAAAGAGATGGTGGTGTAAGGACGCGTATCGGCATCCATTCGCCTTTTCAACTCTTCCCGGTTCAAAATGTTTCGCAATAACATGGCCAGAAAAGGTTTTAAGTAGGGCAAAGATAAGATGAAAAAAGCCCCGTTTCCGGGGCTTTTTCTACATATTTAAAAAGGAGTTGTGAAAATATTTTTTTCGAGCAGGCCTGCATGAATTCCCTCTGGAACTACCGCATGATTCCATAAAAATCATTGCTACAAACAGGACCAACAAAATTCTCACTCTCATTATTTTAGTATCAACTAATTTAACGCTAGGAGAACGAAAAAATTGTACTCTTCACAATTAGTGACGAACTACAATCTTACTGTTCAAAGTTTTGCTGTTTCCAGAAACCTTTACAACATATACTCCTTCAGACCAATCAGCAACATTCAAAGACAATTTGCCAGACTCCATAGCGCCTGCAAAAACAACCTTGCCTTGAATATCCATTACATTCACCATAGAATTGCCCATTTCAGGAGCCTCTACATTGAATACACTATTTGCTGGGTTAGGGTACAACCTCAAATTCTGCTCAACCGCTTCAACACCTGTCATCGCAATTGGGAAAGTCTCAGATTGCAATACCTCTTTGGTAACCGCATCTTGAACCCAAACCACAACCGACAAATCATCCCATGACTCACAGCTGTTTTCAGTAGCCAAATTGATAGGGGCTGTAGCATCACCAGGCAAACGATAAGAACCGTTGAAAGTAAATGACAAAGTCTTGCTCACTTTGGTGTCTTTTGTCATAGCAGCCAAAGCCAAACCATTCCCGTCAGGCATCACCTTCTTCATTACATTTTCAAATTTCTTTTCACCATTGGTCTTTAAGTTAGCATAGGTAGTTCCTTCAACAATCGTTGCGAACAACTTCATGTTGGTACTGCTAAAATTAGCCACTGGAGTGATATCAATGTTTGCAGTGATTTTATTCTTCCATGTCAAAGAAACATTTCCTTTGATATCCATGAACGCAGGCTTCGCAGCAAACTGATCGTATAAAACAGAAGAGTAACTTGCAGCGTTTCCGCCCCATCCACCATCAACGAACATCATTGGGATAGAGTTTACACCATAATAAGTACGACGTACACCACCCTCAGCAGTGTAATATGGATCGCCCGTTCCAGGCCAGCTCATTTGGTACTTCACCGTGCTGTGGCTAGATTTTTGAGCAACAATACCTTCAAAGTTTACGTTACCACCCGCACAAGGTCCGCAAGTAGATGAAGTAAACACCTCATGTAAAATTTTACGAGGAATGATTTTATCAACTACGTTCACCACCATTGTGATGGTATCGTTTCCTTTGTTCTCATCTGAAGAACCATTGATTTTTGATGCCCAATACTTGATAGTATAAACACCCACCGCAGATGGAGTCCACTTGGTTGGATGAGCCAAATCTTGGTTACCAAAAGTTGAAATGTTTGCACCTGAAGCAGCACCAGTTACAACCGCACCACCATTCACAGAATAGTTCAAATCAGCACCAGTCACTTTCGCAGTACCAATGTTGAAGAAACTTCCTGACACAGAGAAAGGAGCCGCGCTTAACACTAAGAATTGCGACATGCTTCCAGACTTTCCGCTCAAATCGTTGGTAGGCTGACTACCCTGAATGAACTGATAGTAGCTATTGTCTTCTGCAGTGAAAATATTTGCAGAAATTTGTTGCGCACCCACGTTTGGAGAAGCGGCCAAGTTGTAAGAAGTAGTACCATTGGTTTGGATACCTACACTCATTTTCACGTTGCTCGTACACAAAGCACCCGCAGTAGTTACACACAAAGTCTTCATGTCAACCACGTAAATGTTGTTGGTAGTTTCTTCCATTACGATGGCCCAATACGTCCAACCATTTTGGATGTTTGCTTCGCCGAAGAAGTTAAACCAAACCCAGTGTTGACGATAAGGCGCCTTGCCGTAAGTCTTGGCCATAACTGCACTTTGGTAGGTAGTAGTTCCACTTACAACACTTTTTGGTTGCATTCCCAAAACGCAAACTGAATTGTTTGGGATGTTAGCACTAGGCAAAGCCAAATTTGAAAATGCAGAAGGCATCACTGTAGGAGTACCTGCATCAAAAGAAATTGTTCCGAAATTACTTGGAGTGTACTTCGTTACAGCACTTCCGTTGAATTTGAAAGAGAAAGGCAACGTTTGTTCCGTAGCGTAAGTAGGCGTTGAATTTGCATCGCCATTCCAAACATTACTCCAACCAACGTTAGCCGTTGAAGGATAAGGATTTTCACCATCGGCATTCACGCCGCCTGGATTTTTTCCAGCATTCAAGAAAGGAATACTGAAGTACTGAGCTTGTGACAATGAAGCCGAACCAAGCATCACCAAAGAAAGTAATATTTTTTTCATGTAATTGTAGTT
>CANIZU010000102.1 GCA_947472115.1 Flavobacteriales bacterium
CAATGAGATCATTGATCGTTTGCATTTCGATGCGGCGCAGGTGACAGAATACGATTCGTTGATCGTTAATCACCGCAAAATGGTTGGCGAAAAGGAATCGGAAATTCAGGGATTGAGAACGGCGTTGTTCATGGGAGTGTCTGATGGGATTGATGCGAATTTGAAGGATTCTTGGGTGCGTCGAATTGGCGTGTTACATGCCGATATTCAGCAGATTCATTTCGCGCATTTTTTGGATATTCAGAAAATTTGTAAACCGGAGCAGCAAGGGGATTTTGCGTTGTTAACCAAGGATTTGTCGAAAATGTTTCGCGGCAGGGCCCCGAAAGGCAAGCCGGACGGCGGTTCCAAAGGCAATGCGGATGGCGGCCCAAAAGGCAAGTCGGACGGTGATTCCAAATCTGAGGCACCGTAATTTTGCACTTGTATATGAGCGTTGTTTTGTCGCGACCGGCCTATTTTCTTCTATTTCTATGGAGTTTGATTTCGGTTGTTGCTCGTGGCCAATCGATGGTAACTATCCATCACCAAGTGACCTTGGGCGATGCGAAGGTTGTGTTGGGTGAGTGGCAGAAATCGGATAGTTTGGTGAGTATTCGCATCGATAAGTTGCGTTGGTATTTGAGTTTGCCTCCGTCGAATGGCGCTGCGGACATAGAAAAGTCTGGCGGCAAGCATAAAAACATCGCGCAGTCAAAATCGGCGGGGAAAACGGGGTCAAAGGCTTGGCTTTTGGATTTATCGGATTCATCGAGTTTGGATCAAATCTATTTGTATCCAACCGTGTCTGGTCCTGGAAATTTTAACATTTCGTTGTTGTTCGGCATCGACAGTGCGATACAGGTTGGAGGCGTTGGAACGGGTGCCTTGGATCCTCAGCGGGGAATGTATTGGACATGGCAAACGGGGTATGTGCAGTGGAAGATGGAAGGCGCGATTCGTGTGAACGGAATAGAACATCCGCTAGAATTGCATTTGGGTGGGTTTGATGGCGCAACAAAGGCTCAGGCGATGCTTTCGGATTATTTGCTTAAACCGACAACGAATTCGGTGATTGCTCAGTGGGATATTTCGCAATTTCTCGCGGAAGTTGTGCGTCGAAAAAAATTCGGTGTTATGTCGCCTAGCCCCATTGCCCGCGATTATTGTCGTATTATTGCGGGTAGTGTCACGTTTCACCAATAGTCGATTTTTAGGACTCATCGCGGGGGTTGTATTTTTTACCATCACGGGTTGCATCCTATTTCGTGGCGATGCGAGGGAGCCCATTTTTGGCTTTTCTGGCGGTGGGTTGGATCCGAAGTTTCAGCGGTCGTTGATGGATGAAGGCTGGCCGATGCCGGCATACGATTTTTCGCAAAATCCCATGGATCCCGAGATGGTTGCTTTGGGTCGGAAGTTGTTTTACGATGTGCGATTGTCGTCTGATGGCAAAGTGAGCTGTGGCGGCTGTCATTCCAGTTATACTGCTTTTGCCCATGTAGATCATCCACGGAGTCATGGTGTTTTGGATAGGGAGGGCCGGCGCAACGCGCCGGCCCTCATGAACCTCGCCTGGCAATCAGAATTTATGTGGGACGGTGCCATCAAACATTTGGATCTGCAATCACTAGCCCCGCTCACGCATCGCACAGAAATGAATATGTCGCTCGATTCGATTTTGCTATTCCTCAAAAGCGATCCGGATTACAAACGCGCATTTGGTCGACGGGAAATTAGTATTCCCAATATGTTAAAGGCTTTTGCGCAGTTCGAGTTGACATTAATCAGTCGGGGTTCTCGTTATGATTCGATGAAGCGAAAGCAAGTTGTTTTCACCGACCAAGAACTTCGCGGGTATTCGTTGTTTCAAAAAAATTGCGGGGTTTGTCATTCCGAGCCCCTATTCTCAAAACCCGGCACCTTCGCCTCCAATGGTTTATCGGCGGATCCAATCCTCAACGATAAAGGTCGGGCCGAAATTTCTGGCAAGCCCGAAGATGAGTTTTTATTTAAGATTCCATCGCTGCGAAATGCGGAGGTGACGTACCCGTATATGCACGACGGGCGCATGAAAACGCTGACGGAGGTGGTGAAGTTTTATTCGGATCGCACGTTGTTGTTACCGAAGGCTTTGGGGGGCGGACAGCATGTGATTGCATTGAATTCGAAGGAGCGGGTTGATGTGGTGGCGTTCTTGATGACATTAACAGATCTGGGATTTTTGCAAAATCCATCGTTTCAGGAACCGCGGTGAGATTCTGAAGTGTTTGTTGCGGTGAGATTCTCTGTAATTGGTATTGCGATTTACTTGGCGGCCTAATAAGGGCCACTGGACTCGGTTGCCAGTTATGCAGTAGTTGCTGGCTGAAGGCATCGACCAATTCCTCATCAATCAAAAAATCGAAATAAATTGCATCGAATTGCGAAGGAAATTTGCATTTTTGTCGTCTTATGACCCGTATGAAAAAATTACTTTTATTCGCTTTTGCTGCGTTTTTGATTTCTGAGACCGCGGCTCAAACCGATCCCGCCATCGTGAATTGGATTCAGAACACCACGAATATCAAGGGACGACATTATGTGAAGGGCAACTCAACCCCCGTGAATGATGCGGTTTTGGCGAATGTTCAGAAAGTTCAGTATTCTACGGATTGGGTTTATATCTCCACCAATGGGATTCCGTCGTATATTACAGGACCTTTTTTGGACGGAAATCCGAGTACGGCATCGTCGCAAAATGCGATTTTTAAGATATCATTGAAGCCAGTGAAAAATACTGGAACCCCCACGAATACTACGGGCGGGAATATTGGAATATTTTTGAATGGCGTGGCTTTGTTTGATTATCGCGATGGGGTGAGTTGGAGTAATGCGCAGCAGGCCTTGAAGGGCGGACCTTTGATGGGCATGGGCGATAACGTGTGGAACCGCGATGCGGTGGTGGGCGAGCGATTGGGTTTTGACTGTGCAAAAGGTCATCCCGCCATGGGCAATTATCACCATCACCAAAATCCTTCAGCGTTTAGCTTGGATCGCAAGGTAATTTCTACGGTTTGTGATTTATATGCTGCCGATGGGCTGTATGTTTTGGACAGCACCAAGCATTCTCCATTGTTGGGGTACACTTACGATGGATTTCCGATTTATGGCGCCTTTGGATATAAAAATGCCGATGGTACCGGTGGAATTACACGTATGAAGTCGAGCTTTTTCTTGCGCAATATCACTGATAGAACCTTATATGCCGATGGTACCGATGTGATTGATGGTCCGGCGGTGAGCACAACGTATCCATTGGGTTATTTCCGTGAGGATTATGGCTATATCGCACCTACTGCTTCGCAGCCGGATTATTTGGATGAGCACAACGGGAGATTTTGTGTGACGCCTGAATATCCAAAAGGAACCTATTGCTATTTTGCGACCGTGGATGCCAATTGGAATTCGGCGTATCCTTACATCGTAGGTCCTACATTTTACGGGGTGAGGACGCCAGCAAAAGTGACCGCGGTAACGGAGACGGTGAGCACTTATACTCCGAGTACTTCTTTGGTGATGGGAAAAGAAATGCCAAAGATTTCTATCATGCCAAATCCCGCATCTGAGGTGTTGGCGGTTCAGATTTCAAACGGTCAGCAGCAAGATGTGAAGGTGGAATTGATCGATTTGCAGGGAAGAATCGTAGCGGTGCAATCCATTTTTGCGGGTAGTACAATGGCACATTTTGATGTCAGAAAGCTATACGGTGGCGACTATTTGGTGCGCGTTTTCACACCCCAGGGGTCGTTTGTGGAGCGTGTTGTGATTCTGAAGGACTAAGGGTCCTTGGTCACTATTTGGCGTGAAATTACAGTGTTTTCGGGGTCAAAGAGGGCGAATACATACTGCCCGGTAGGTAGGTTTTTGATGGTTTCATCATTCAAAATGACTTGGCCAAGTGTTTTGTTTCCTCGATTGTCATTGCTTAGGCTCTTGATCAACTGTCCAGTGATATCGTAGATTTCAATTCTGGAAATTGCCGCGGCGCTTTCAATTACAAAATGGCTGTTGAACGGATTGGGGTAAATGTAAATTTCGGGTTTTTGAATTTTCGAGGTATTGCTACTAGGCGATGTCGTTCCGCCGCGAACAGCCCAAACAGAATGGGTGGCCGTTTTGACATCATAGGTCGTGATGCCGAAATTGTTGTCGAGGTACCACGCTTTCGTCGTTTGATTGGGTAGGCTGGTAGACGACCAATATTTGGTGATGGTTACGCCGGTAAACGATATGTTATTGACCGAGGGTTGGACTTTGTTTTCATCGCTGAGGCTTCTGATTTCTTTGATGTTTGGCAAACGCCAGTCGCTGTTTCCGCCAAGGTTCAGACCTTCGCAATAGAGAATGGCGTCTTCCCAAGTCACAGCGGTTGCCTTTATGGATTTTTCCCAAGTGAGGTCGGTAAGTCGGTCTAGGACAGTCCCATCGCCATTGTCGAGGAATCTTGTGGTGATGGTTATACTATTTTGGTTTTCTCTTACGCAGCGGGCGTGGATTTTTTTTGTTCCACCGGCAGAAATGGTTTCTGTTTTGAGGTGGTTTCCGATGCCGCCGCCGGCGTTGGTGACCCATACTTTTGTAGCGTCGTTGGCTTGAACGGCAGATGTCCACCAGTACTCTGCTCCTGTTTTGGTGAAATATTTAGAATCCAGTGCTGGATTTGGAGTTTGGTGGTTGAGGATGGTAAAAGCTTCATCGGGGTGGGGCAATCTCCAGTCGGTGTAAGCGCCCAATGTGAACGTATCGCAGTAGTTTTTGGCATTGTCGAACAGCATCTCGCCTCCATCGGCTTGCTGCCACATGAGGGTGGTGACGGAGTCCACGACGATGCCATTTTTGACGCTAAATTTTTGTAGGTTGATAGAATAGTCGTTGTCTTCCCCGAAGGTGGTGGTATAGGAGGTATTTTGGCCGGTATCGGGCAGTTTTTTGATGGTTCTAACAACGGATTGGGCGATGTTGGTTTTGGGGGAAAGGGCTGCAACTGCGATTGCGGCGATAATAGAAATTTTCATTTAGGGCAGTATAAACTTGATTGTGAGGGCGTTGCCATTGGAAGTTTTTGCTTTGTAGAAATAAGCGCCGGGGGCCCAATTTGCTGCGTTGATTGTCGGGGGTTGGGCGGAGGTTTGGCGAATGGCTTCTGTTGTTACCGGACTTCCTGATGCATTGTTATTGATGAGGTTGGAATTGTGTTGATACACTTTGGCTCCGTTGATGTTATAGACGGCGGACTCTGTTATGGAGATGGGGTTTGAGCTGGAATTGGGTTGCAGGGAAATTTGTTTTTCGGGGGATACGACGATTCTGTAGGGGTTGTTGGGGGTTGTGATATTTTTATTGCCGACGGTGAGTTTGCAGAGTGCTTGTCCTTTGTAGTTACTGGTGGTTGTTCCGGCGGGGGTGATGAATTTGAAGGTATAATCACCGTTGGCGGTCCAGCTATAATCTACGGTATCTTTTTCGGTGCCGAGGGTGTAGGTGAGTTTGAAACCCATGCCATTGGCGTAGGGGTGATTGTGAGTGATGGTAGCTCCTTTCAACGGGGTTAGAGCAGGCCGCACGCCTTTGGCGGCGGCCTGCGGGATGATTTGTAGGGTTGCATCCTCGGTGACCTCACCTACCATATTTCCGATCATATATGGTGCTGCGCTGCTGCTGTGATAGTGATAAACGCCATCACTTCCGTAATGACCATGATTGGCATCTAGTGTTTTCATCGCGGTTCCGTCGGGTTCTTTGCTGCCATAAGTTGCAAAACCGTCCAATGCAAATGCGACAGGTGATGTTAATGGCACCTTGCTATAAAGTACATTGGGCGCTATGTGATAATGGTAATCATCGGCCCTACCACTGTGACCACCATATTGATCGAGCTGGCCATCCAAAAATGCATCAACGCCGGTATTTGTGTAGGGATTGAAAATTGCAATTCCATTCACTGCCACAGCAATGGCACCACGTAGGAAGTGGTTTTGATTGACGGGTACGGGGGTTGCGGCGACAACAGGGTTCAACGGAATCGACCAAGCATTGCTGCCCACATAGCACTGAGGAATGGGTACTTGCTGCTGCCAACCGGTGATTCCGAGCATCGTTTCATGATCGGGGAGTCCTAGTGATTCAACATAGTAATATTTGCTGTCATTTCGGGTGCTTACGGCAGGTTTGTAATACGAAAACGCAGAGTCCATGAAACTCACCCTTGTGCTGCCCATCCATCGTTTTGCTTTGCTCACTGTGAAGCTCGTGAGTGTAATCAGTATTGCTGAAATAAGGATTGGAAACGCAAATTTTAGGGGTTTTAGGGCGGTAATTTTCTTTAAGGCAAACGCCAAACATAGTAGGATGCCAATCAAGATGAGGTGGTTTTTGTTTGTTGTTTTTTCCTGCGTTTCATTAGAAGTTAGGCCAGTGGAAATTGTCTTTTCCCTATTTTTATTGGCAAGTTTTATCTCGCTTAAACTATTGTTTTCTAATTTTTTGCTTGAAATATTTTGCATCGCATTGATTTTCTTGATCCAATTAAGCTTGTCTTCAACCCATTGTTTGTCGGACGTGCTTAGTTGCGATATTGGGATCGTTTTTACTCCTTGTTCGGTTTCAATCAGCACATTTTCGCCTTTGATTAAATAGAAGCTTCCAGAAAAGGAATTGCCATTTTTCAGGGTCCATTGGTGTGGGGCCGTGATTTCATAGTGCGCATCATGTCCACAAAGGGATTGGGCTAACAATATGGTGAAAGAGAGCAGAAGGGTTTTAAGCATTTTCATAGCGATGTAAAAGTTAGTGGGTTCTATTTAGTATGATGATTCCGCATTTTTCGCCATG
>CANIZU010000103.1 GCA_947472115.1 Flavobacteriales bacterium
GAGGTGATGGCATAACCTTCCAATGATGAAAGGAGAATTCTGCGCATTGCATTTCCAATGGTAACACCATAGCCTTTTTCCAATGGAGAGAATTCGAATACTCCATGAAAATCGGTGGCTTTGTGCATCACCACTTTATTCGGTTTTTGAAAAGGTATTACACCCATGATTTTGTTATTATTATTTGCTATAAAGTTCGACAATCAACTGCTCTTTAATGTTCTCAGGAATTTCAGAACGCTCAGGGTAAGTCAAAAACTTGCCACTCATTTCGTTTCCATTCCAATCGATCCAGCTAAAGCGGTTGTTTACTTTACTCACTGAATTGGTAATGACTTCCAAAGACTTTGAACGCTCACGTACCGCAACTTCGTCACCTGGACGCAATTGATAGCTCGCTATGTTCACTACTTCACCATTCACAAGGATGTGACAGTGAGAAACCAGCTGACGGGCGCCACGACGGGTTGGTGCAATACCCATACGGTATACTGCATTGTCCAAACGAGCTTCCAAGAACTTTAACAAGTTCTCACCAGTGATTCCTTTTTTCGCAGCCGCACGCTTGAAAGTGTTACGGAACTGCTTCTCCAATACACCATAAGTGTATTTGGCTTTTTGCTTCTCAGCCAATTGAACTGCGTACTCCGATTTCTTGGGCTTACGACGAGAATTGCCGTGTTGACCTGGACCGTAGTTCTTCTTTTCAAGTGCTTTATCTTTTCCGAAAATAGGTTCGCGGAAACGACGAGCAACTTTTGATTTTGGACCTGTATATCTTGCCATTGGTGTTTTCTTCTAATTAATTAAACTCTTCTACGCTTGGGTGGACGACATCCGTTGTGTGGCATTGGCGTAATATCAGTAATCGATACAACTTCAATTCCAACGGTTTGGAGGTTACGTATCGCACTATCACGACCGCTACCAGGACCTTTTACGAAAACATCAACCTTTCTCAAACCTGCATCGTAAGCAACTTTGGCACAGTCCAAGCTAGATACTTGAGCTGCATAAGGCGTATTCTTCTTAGAACCCCTGAATCCCATTTTACCTGCAGATGACCAGCTAATCACTTGACCGTCTACATTGGTAACCGAGATGATAATATTATTGAAAGTAGCACGGATGTGCACCTGACCCATAGGATCAACTTTTACCTTCTTCTTTTGAACTTTTTTCTTATTCGTATTTGCCATGATTCTTTTCGATACTATGGATTACTTAGTGGCTTTTTTCTTACCTGCAACTGTCTTACGCTTACCCTTACGAGTACGTGCATTGGTGCTAGTACGCTGTCCGCGAACTGGCAACCCTTTACGGTGACGTTGTCCACGATAACAACCGATGTCCATCAATCGCTTGATGTTCAATTGCACCTCTGAACGCAATTCACCTTCCGTCTTGATGTTGGCAGTGATAAAATTACGAATAGAAGCCAACTCATCGTCGTTCCACTCATTCACCTTCTTGTCATGACTGATTCCTGCTTGATCCAAGATCAAGGCAGCTCTACTACTACCAATTCCGTAGATGTAGGTTAGGCCAATTACGCCTCTTTTGTTTTTGGGAATGTCTATCCCTGCTATCCTAGCCATTATGGTTATCCTTGTCTTTGCTTATATTTCGGGTTCTTCTTGTTAATTACATACACCTTACCCTTACGGCGTACGATTTTACAGTCTACACTGCGCTTTTTTACTGCGGTTCTTACTTTCATGGTCTTACTTATATCTATATGAAATTCTGCCTCTGGTTAAATCATAAGGTGACATTTCAACTTGTACACGATCACCAGGTAGGATTCGGATGTAGTGCATCCTCATCTTTCCTGAAATTGTTGCTATTATCTCATGTCCGTTTTGCAACTTTACACGAAACATGGCATTCGACAACGCTTCCGTTATAGTACCATCTTGTTTTATTGCATCTTGTTTGGACATCTTGTTAAAAGGGTTGCGAAATTACAAAACTTATTATTAAAAATCAACTTGACTATATTGGTTCGTCATCCTGCCCTTCATTTTCCCCCCACCACTCATCAAGCCATCATATTTACGCATTAACAAATAGCTATCTATCTGTTGCAAAGTATCTAATACTACACCCACCAAAATCAACAAACTTGTACCTCCAAAGAACTGACTGAATTCTTGATTCACTCCACTGCTCGTTGCCATTACCGGAAGTATTGCTACCAAACTAATGAACAAAGCACCAGGGAAAGTTATCTTAGAAATCACACTGTCTATGAAATTCGCAGTCTGTTTACCAGGCTTAATACCAGGAATGAAACCATTGTTACGCTTCATATCATCCGCCATTTGAACTGGATTGAAAATGATTGCAGTGTAGAAATAGGTAAAGATCACAATCAAGAACACCAAGATGGCGTTGTGCCAAAAACTGTTTGGGTTCATCATGCTCATCAACCAATCTGGCGGCGCAGTTTGTGTGTAGAAGCTTGTCACCGTTGCAGGCAAGAACAAAATTGCTTGTGCAAAGATGATTGGCATAACACCGGCAGCCAAAATTTTGATTGGCAAATACTGACGTGCGCCTCCGTATTGACGGTTTCCAACAACGCGCTTAGCGTAGTTGATAGTGATCTTGCGTGTCCCTTGCGTTAACATAATTACACCCAATACAACCATAAACCAAATTACCATTTCAATGATGAAAAGGATAAATCCAGCACCTTGGAATTTGAATACCAATTCACTCAACAAAGCCGAAGGCATGCGGGCAATGATACCCACCATAATCAGCAAGCTAATACCATTTCCCAATCCACGATCGGTGATACGTTCTCCCAACCACATAGTAAACATAGTACCTGCAGTAAGCAAGAAAATGTTACTAATCATAAACATTTCGTACGACAAAACATCGGTGTAATTGAACAACAAAGCCGCTCTGTTTCCAGGTGTGTTAGCGATGTTATTCAAGTATCCAAATGCTTGAACAGCAGTAAATGCGATGGTTAAGATACGTGTATACTGATTGATTTTTCTGCGGCCTTCTTCGCCTTCTTTCTGCATTCTTTGGAAAGCAGGAACAGCAATAGAAAACAACTGCATGAAAATCGAGGCCGAAATGTACGGCATGATTCCCAATGCAAAAATCGCACCTCTACCAAATGCGCCACCCGCGAAAGTATTGATCAATCCCAAAATGTTATTCTTGGTTTGATTGTTCAATCCCTCTAAAGCATCGCTATCGATACCAGGCAAAATCACATATGAGCCCAATCTGTAAATCACCAACAAAGAAATTGTGTAAACAATCCTTCTGCGCAATTCTTCAATTGACCAAATATGTTTGAAAGTTTCAATCAGTTTCTTCATGGTTGGTCTAATTATGCGATTTCGCTGATGCTACCACCCGCCTTTTCAATGGCTGCTTTTGCAGTTGCACTGAATTTGTGAGCGTGTACTTCCAATGCGATAGTGATTTCACCACGACCCAATACTTTAATCATCTCGCGCTTGTTTATCAAGTGCTTGCTGATCAAGAACTGCTTATCGATAGTTGTTACACCATTAGATTCAGCCAATTGTTGCAATACATCCAAGTTAATGGCTGCATACTCCACACGGTTGATGTTTTTGAATCCACCCTTTGGAATACGACGTTGCAATGGCATCTGTCCACCTTCAAAACCGATTTTACGGCTATATCCTGTGCGTGACTGTGCACCTTTGTGACCCTTTGTTGATGTACCACCTCTACCTGAACCTTGACCACGGCCAATACGTTTACGGTTTTTGATGGAACCTTCTGCGGGTTTTAAATTACTGAGATTCATCTTCTTAATTAATCAGCGTTTTCAACTTTTAACAAATGACTTACGGTGCGAACCATTCCTTCTGTAGAACCGTTAAGCTCAACAATACGGCTGGCGTGCATTTTATTCAAGCCTAGGGCTTTTAACGTAGCTTTTTGGTTTTTTGGATATCCAATGCCACTTTTGATTTGTGTGATTTTTACCTTAGACATGACAATTAACCGTTAAATACTTTTTTCATACTAATACCGCGCAACTGAGCCACTGAATGTGGATCACGCATTTTCACCAAAGCATCAAAGGTCGCCTTTACCACGTTGTGCGGGTTTGATGAACCTTTAGATTTGGCCAATACGTCGGTAACACCTGCACTTTCCAATACAGCACGCATCGCACCACCGGCAATTACTCCAGTACCGTGAGCCGCTGGCTTCAAGAACACATGTCCACCGCCGAAACGTCCGATTTGTTCGTGAGGAACAGTACCATTAATTACCGGAACCTTTATCAAATTTTTCTTTGCATCTTCGATTCCTTTATTGATGGCGTCCATTACTTCACCTGATTTGCCCAATCCATGACCTACCACTCCCTTGCCATCGCCTACAACCACCAAAGCGGTGAAGTTGAAAGTACGACCACCCTTGGTAACCTTAGATACACGGTTGATTGATACAACCTTCTCTGTCAAGGTAAGTTCACTGGGTCTAACTCTTACAATATTGTTATTCAACATGTTCGTTTCTTTTAGAATTCAAGACCACCCTCACGAGCGCCTTCTGCCAAACTTTTAACACGACCGTGGTACAAATTTCCACCACGATCAAAAACTACTGCCTTGATTCCCGCTTCGATAGCACGAGCTGCAATGGCTTTACCCACGATAGCCGCCTTCTCAACTTTGGTTACCTTGTTTGCAGCAAAACTCGCCTCACGAGAAGATGCAGCACACAATGTAGTTCCATTTGAATCGTCGATGATCTGCGCATAGATTTCAGCGTTGCTTCTGAACACGTTCAAACGAGGACGTGCTGTTGTACCAGAAACTCTACCGCGAATTCTGCGTTTGATTTTATTCTTATTATTGATTTTTTTAGTGTTTGCCATTTTTACGTTCCTCCTTATTTCTTAGAAGCTGACTTACCAGCTTTTCTACGTAATACTTCACCCGCAAAACGAATACCTTTTCCTTTATACGGCTCAGGCTTACGGAATGAACGAATCTTCGCAGCAACCTGTCCCAACAATTGCTTGTCGGCACACTCCATCATAATTGCTGGTGGTTGACCTTTCAAAGTTTCAGTAACTACAGTTATTTCCATTGGAATCTGCAACATGATTTTGTGAGAGTATCCCAATACAAATTCAACAAGATTACCCTCGTTAGAGACCTTGTAACCTACACCTACCAATTCCTGACGAACTTTGTGGCCCTGGCTTACACCAATTACCATATTGTTAATAAGGGCACGATACAAGCCATGATAAGCTCTGTGCATTTTACTGTCGCTGGGGCGATTGACTGTCAAAATTCCATCAGCAATATCAACAAGCATGTCGGTACTGATTTCCTGTGACACTTCTCCTTTTGGGCCCTTCGCTACCACCAAGCCATTGCTTACCGTAACAGTAACTCCAGCTGGAATGGTAATGGGCAATTTTCCTACGCGTGACATTTATTTTCTTCTATTTTATTATGATACAAAACATAAAACTTCACCACCCACGCCTAAAACGCGAGCCTCCTTGTCGGTCATTACACCCTTAGAAGTAGTGATGATAGCTACACCCAAACCATTCAATACCTTTGGCATATCATCAACGTTTGAATAACGACGCAAACCAGGAGAACTCACACGCTTTAACGTGGTGATAGCACTCTGTTTGGTTTGGTTGTGATATTTCAACGCGATTTTAATAACACCTTGGTGATTGTCGGTATCTTCAAATTTGTACTTCAAGATATATCCCTTCTCGTATAAAACGCGGGTCATTTCTTTCTTTAAATTGCTGGCGGGAATTTCCACCACGCGGTGCTTGGCTTTTACTGCATTGCGCAAGCGGGTCAGATAATCTGCAATTGGATCTGTCATTGCTGTATATTTTTTACCAACTAGATTTGGTTACTCCTGGGATTTTTCCATCACTTGCCAATTGACGGAACTGGTTCCGGCAAACGCCAAATATTCTCATATAACCACGGGGTCTGCCAGTCAATTTGCAACGATTGCGCAAACGAACAGGAGAAGCATTACGTGGAATAGCCTGCAACGCATCGTAGTTGCCCTCAGCTTTTAATTTAGCGCGCTTTTCAGCATAACGTTCCACCATGGCTTCACGTTTGCGCTGTCTGGCTTTCATTGATTCTTTTGCCATCTCTTATTTGGTTTTAAAAGGAAATCCTAAAAATTTTAATAATTCTAAACACTCTTCATCAGTCTTGGCAGAAGTCACAACTGTGATATCCATACCCGTGATCTTATTCACCTTGTCGATGTCGATCTCAGGGAAAATGATCTGTTCAGTGATACCCATAGTAAAGTTACCTCTACCATCAAAACCCTTCACATTCAATCCTTGAAAATCGCGAACACGAGGCAATGCAATCGTAATCAAACGATCCATAAAATCAAACATGCGCTCTTTACGCAACGTAACTTTAGCCCCGATTGGAACATTCTTACGCAATTTAAAATTCGAAATATCCTTCTTTGAAAAAGTGGCTTGAGCTTTCTGACCGGTGATTTTTGTCATTTCGTCAATAGCAGCATCAACCAATTTCTTATCATTCACCGCAGCACCTACACCCTGATTCAAAACAATCTTCTGGATCTGAGGTATTTGCATGTGATTCTTATAAGAGAATTTCGCCATCATAGCGTCTTTCACTTCTTCTTTGTATTTCGTTTGTAACCTTGGAACGTAATTCATGGTCTTCTATATCTAATTAGTTAATGAATTCCCCAGTTGATTTTGCAAAACGCTGCA
>CANIZU010000104.1 GCA_947472115.1 Flavobacteriales bacterium
CTACCAGCTGAGCTATGGTGGCTTTTAACCTTAAGAACGTGTGTGACCGAGGCCACTATCCCAAAAAGGACTGCAAAAATAGTATTTATTTATGAATTGACAAACCCTTATTGCATTTTTTACACATAAATTTTACTGTCCAATCCATCCATCCCCAAAAAATGCCATTTCCTCAATTCCCAATCACGCCTCTACAATTTCTGTTATACATTTGTACCCTATGCAAAAACGCATCCTTATCGCCGTTACCCTATTGGTCTCCGCCCTACTCATTACCTTTGTGTTATGGCGCAATATCAATAGTACTACCGCCATTTCCCACGATATATTTGCCCTCAAATCGCCGCAAAAAATCACCAAAATCACCTTCTCCCCCAACAATACCAAACTCCCCTATCTTACCTTAGAAAAAGTGAATGAGCGTTGGATCGTTCGCACAGAAACCCAATCTTTCCCCGCCGATACCCATGCAATTCATGAATTACTCTACTGGGCGATGCCTCAACTGCAAGTAAAATGTCCCGTAGCCGACGCATCAAAAGAAACCGTAACCAAAGATATCGCCTTAAATGGCACCAAAGTCATCTTCTCCCAAGACAATAAAGAAGTCCATACCCTATACGTTGGATTCCCCACGCCAACCCAAGATGCTACTTATATGTATTTCCCGGGCACAGAACGACCTTGCGAAATTACAGTCCCAGGATTTGTTGGCTACCTCACTCCCTATTTCAATACCAACATTCAACTCTGGAGGTCGATGTTTATGATCGATGCGTCCATATCCGATATCAAATCAATCAAAGTCACCTACCCCGCACAGCCCCAAGAATCATTTACGATCACACAAGACCATGATCGCATCGAATTAAAAAACATCAGCAACCAACCCATAGCTGCCAACCAAAGCTTAATCGCGGGTTATTTGGAATTATCTAAAACGCTCGCCCGCGAAGCGGGCGAGCCAGCTGCTATCAATAAAAGCACCCTCGCAATAAAAACAATCACCCAATCACAACCCGTCGTGATTTTTGAATATACCTTCACATCCCAAGCCGCGAAATCCATCACCATCTACCCCATGGATGTTACTGCCGGCGAAACCTATAGCATGGAAGAAAAAAATGGCAAACTCAAAACCAAAGAAACAAATATTTACTGGGCCAAAGAATCCGGCGATCCCCTGCTTTGGGTGATTCAAGACATCGTGCTGCATAACCGACTCAAAAAACTCAGCGATTTCAACAATCGTTAACACCAAAGCCAACCGGAAAGTCACCCTCTCAACCAAAGTAAACCCGTAAATTATTTCTTCAACCAATCCACAAATCATACAGTGAAATTTCAGTTTTCCATCGCCGGTGCCGTCCTTGGCCTCATGTCGTCAGGCCCCACAGGCGCAGTCATAGGCTTTCTCGTTGGCATGTACATCGATTTCGTAAATACCCCAGAAAGCGAAAGAAACAAAACCAGCAACGCCTATCAGCAACGTAGCCACAGTCAAAATTATTACAGCGACAACTACCCTCCTTCCGATTTCAAAAACTCGCTACTGATCCTCATAGCCGCCACAATGAATGCCGATGGATCGGTGCTCAAGAGCGAACTCGAAATGGTAAAGGCGATGCTCATCCGCACCTACGGAGAAGATGAAGCCCGAATGCTACTGCTCCGACTTCGCGATTACCTCAAACAGTCGCACAACCTTGCCGAAGTCTGCCGAAACCTGCGCAACCGCATGGGCTACTCCCCTAGATTAGAATTGCTTCACGTACTTTTTAGAATTTCCCGCGCCGATGGCGATATCTCAGCCCCCGAAATCAACCTACTGCAACAAATCGCGACGCAACTTGGAATCAGCACCCCCGACTATCTTTCCATTCGAGCGATGTTTGTTTCCTCCCCCGATAGCGATTTTCAGATTTTAGAGATTAGCACCTCAGCCACCGAAGAAGAAGCCAAAAAAGCCTATCGCAAAATGGTGATGCGCTTTCACCCAGACCGCCTCGGTAGTCTAGACGATGCAGAACGAAAAGCCGCTGAATCCAAATTTATTAAGGTCCAACAAGCCTACGAAAACATCAAAAAATCCAAAGGCTGGTCCTAATGCGCGTTCACATCGCCCTGTTTTTCGTCAGCCTGCTCTACGCCATCCTATTTTCCTGGGCCGGTCAAATCATGCCCAATTATTTGCGGCCTGAAGCCTTCGTCATGCTTCGCGTAATCACCGCAACAGCCCTATTTTATCTGGTCGCCCTGACCCAAACCTCAGAAAAAATCGACTGGAAAGCCCACGGCAAGGAACTGGCGATCTGCGGATTCTTTGGCACCAGCGCCAACATGTACCTCTTCTTTCACGGCTTGGCCCTCACCCACCCCATCAATGGCGCCATCTTGATGCTTGTCACCCCGCTATTTGTGGGCATATTCGACCACATCCGTGTCAAAGCCTACCCCAAACCTTGGTTCATCGTAGGAACAATCATTGCTGCTGCAGGCAGTTTATGGTTGATGATTGGCAAAGGCGCAATATTCAACAAGGATACATTAACCGGCGATCTATATGTGGCTGTCAACGCGTTGTTCTACGCCATCTATTTGGTCCGAGTAAAACGCATCGCCCATCTATACAAACCCATCACCATCAATAAGATCACTTTTACTTTTGGTACCTTATATATGCTGCCCATCGGCGGAATGGCATTATTACAAACCGATTTCCATGCTTTCACACCCAACGTCACCGCCAAAGTCGTTTATGTATTATTCTTCACGAGTTTCTTGGTCTACCTACTCAATTCCTATGCGGTAAAAAAAGCGGGGCCCTCGCTAGCAGGACTCTACATTTATTTACAACCCGTTATGGCTAGTATCATTGCAGTATTGCTTGGAGCCGATACGCTCACTGTTACTAAAGTCGCTACGATGACCCTAATCATGGGCGGCGTATTTTTGGCCACACGGTTCTCTCCAAAATAATCCAAAAATTCGTTATCTTTGCACTTTATACAATTATGCGTACCAAAGAAGCCAACGACATCCTCAACAGCGCTATCGAAAGTGTAGAGAAAAACGGTATTTCCGCCGAGACCCTTATTCCTCAGTTGCAAGCAGCTCGCGAACATGCACTTCAGGAAAATGATCCTTTGGTGACGCGCGCATTGCGTTTAGCCTGGCAGCATTTGGAATCAAATGAAGCGTTTGACACCGAATTGGCAGAAGAAATCGAAACTCCAGAAGAGAATTTCGCATATTTCTTGGCTCTTTGCGTAAAGTCGGACAACGCACTTAACCGTGATGAGTTGCGTGTAATGACAAACCAGCTCCAGCAGTTGGCCTAAGCCATGAGCGGGTTTCAAACCCATATCGGACGATTTTTTTTCGTTTTACTTTCATTTTTTTTTCAGTACGATGCAATCGCTCAAAAGGTGATGTGCCCTTATCATCTACACATTTATTTGGAGGAACGCATTCCCCATTCCCAGAGCACCCGAGCCCCTTCCGAGAGCACCCAAACCAATTCCGAAATCACCCAACCCATCTCTGGGGCTGAAATCTTTATTGAAAGTATTCATAGAAAAACCTACTCCGACGACCAAGGACTAGCTTCGTTAGAAAATCTCTGTGACTCATCAATCGAATTGGAGATTTCGGCAAACGGTTTTCACCACCACATGACGTTGATAGCAAAATCTACTTTGGATTCCGCAACAATTTATATCATCACTTTATTCGGAGACACCAGCGAGAGCCCACAATTCTTGGAAACAAATGGTCATTTACCCACATCGCAACTTACAGTAAAGTCTGATTCCATAAGCAACGTCAACAAGAGAATTGGACAGCCCAACGCAACGATACCAGCCAATATCGAAAAACTTCTCGCAGCCTCCGTGATTGCCCAAAACCAAGGTACCCAAGGCGATATCCTAAAAATAAACAACCTCGCACTCTCGCCCCAGCAAAACCTATCCAAATCACTAGAACCCCTACCAATGACCCAAACCCTATCAACCAGTATGGGCATCGGAAAACCTGTAGTACAAGGCATGTTTGGTCAGAGATTACCAATTCTCAACAATGGCTTTCGCCTTGAAGGTCAAACCTGGGGACTGGATCACGCACCAGAAACCGACATTTGGGGTGTGCAATCTGTGAGCTTATTACGCGGGACCAATGCACTTGCCATTGCAGCCGATGCCTGGGGAAATGCCATCAATCTTATCAACCAATACGATTTTCATCAATTCAATCGCGAATACACGCAACTTGCTTCCTTTCAATCTAACGGCAGAGGAATTCATGTCGCTGGGAAGTATATCAAAGGCCGAGCAAACATCGAACCGGGCAAACACCCATACGATAAAGGACAGTATTTTCTGTATTCGGCGCGAATGACGGGCAATTATTCCATTCCAACCCAGACATTAAAAAACACCGCCACCCGCGAGGCTAGCCTATCCTATGGCAACCTCTGGAGCAGCCAACGGGGTTATTGGCGACTCATTCCGGCGGTTTCGAATAGAGAACTTCACATCAAGGCTTATGCCTTCCAAGGTGCCATTTTCGCTGAAAGTCATATCGGAAACATCAACGATTTACTCGCTGCGATACAAAGAACCACACCCGTTTACGATGCACCCTTCACCTATAAAATCAGCAATCCGCAACAGCAAACCTATCAATTGCAAGTGGGGTACAACAGCTACAATCGCATCCTCGAAAAAATGATCGTGCATCATAAAATTTGCTTTCAGTCAAATCTGCGTTTGGAATTCGACCCGCATCGAAACAGTTCGATAAATTTTGCCCAACTCAATCTTTGGCAAGGAACAATTTCTCAGCATACTAGCATCGAAAAAATCAATCAATCCGATTGGAAAAAGCGCATTGTAATTCAGAATACCAGTCAGTGGCAACGCTATGCTGGCTATTATTTCCTGCCCGATTACAAACAGTGGCAACCCAACGTCCACCTGTATTTTGGCAATAAGTCTAACACAAAAGCAGAGCACGAATTCATTGTAAGAACCGATTGGCTCATCCGCAACGTACTTCCTAAAATCGATGGCGTAATCACCAACACATGGCAGCATCATTTGGGACTTTCTGCGGCCTATTCTTTTCAACATACCCTCGGACGCAACAACTTTCAATTGCATGTAAGTCAGCTATGGAGAGCACCGAGCGTCAACGAATTATACACCCAAGGCGTTCACCACGGCGCGGCGGCTTACGAACAGGGGAACAAAGGGCTCAAGCCCGAAAGTGGCGAAAAAATTGAAATCGTTTTTGCACGACTTCTCAAAAATTCCGAATTCAGGTTAACGGCTTTTGCGCAGTATTCAGCCAATTTCATTTCCTTATTTCCGATGTCGGCCCCAGTTTTAACTGTCCGAGGCGCATTCCCCGGCTACGAATACAAGCAAATGCCTACCGCTTATTCAGGGGTTGAATTGCAATTTTCGCAACGAATCAAGCCGATCAACCTTCAAATTTCTTCCCGACTGGGCGCCATTTATGGCCGTATGTTAATGCAGCCCGATGCCGCGCGATACCCCAATTTTTTGCCCTGTCCAAAGGCAAGTATTCAGTTGCAAAAACGATGGCGACATCTGCTGCTAAACTTGGATATCCAGGGCGTAGGAAAACAACCCTTCTATACCCCCGGCACCGATTTCTTACCACCGCCCAACGGCTATGTTTTGGTAAATTCTCAATTGCAATTCTTTGATCTGGGGATACGCCAGCAATCCAAATGGGTTATCTATGGCGAAAATCTAGGGAATAAAGCTTACCGCGACTACATGGATCGATTCCGATATTTCACCAACCAAGCAGGAACCAACGTGGGTGTCAAATGGATTTACGACATCCATCACCACAACGAACACAACCACAAATCCAATAAATCTTAACCCAGAATAAGCTATTCCCGCAAATCTCAATACGCACAATAATTTAATTCCAAAAAATTTCGCTCCCCATGAACCTCTTCAAATCCCATCTACTTAACTGCCTAGCAGTATCCGCCTTGCTCACCCTGTCAACCACCATACATTCCTGCGGCAACAAAGTGGAAGAAGGCGAATTGATTACCACCGTCCAATTGACCCTCGGCTTACCCGGCGATTCTAGCAAAGTGTATACCTGGCAAGACCTAGACGGACCTGGTGGCAGCGCGCCCTCATTGCCCGACACCATCAAACTGAGTCAAATCACCCCCGGTGGCAGTCCCTACTTTGGCAAACTAGAGTTCTTCAACCTTCAAAGCGGCAAAAACGAAAATATCACCCTCGAAATCCAAAACGAGAAAAACAATCACTTGGTCTGCTACGAAGTATCAAGTTTATCGATGAAACCATCCTCTGGGCTAAGCATATTGGCCGCGGACAAGGACGACAAATCATTGCCGATAGGATTATCAACTACTTGGACAACGAAGGCGATCGATTTTGGCGATATCTGGGTCCGACTCAAACACCAAGCGAATAGTAAAACAGGCAGTTGCGATGTGGGAGAAACAGACGTGGAAGTGTCCTTCCCATACGTAATTCGATAATTCTAAATGCAACACCCAATTGGCCTAGCCCCGAAATCGTGGCAATTTGATTATATTTGTAAAACTAAATATCCATGTCAGACAACCAAGCTTTAAAATCAACCGCCCTCTCTGAGTTACATACTTCATTGGGCGCCAAGATGGTCCCTTTCGCAGGGTTTAACATGCCCGTGCTTTACGACAACCTCATTCTAGAAC
>CANIZU010000105.1 GCA_947472115.1 Flavobacteriales bacterium
AGGGTGTTGATGGATGAGCTTAGGTCGGGCATGTTTACCCAAAATGTACCTTGACTTTCGGCATCGTTAATGGGGACTCCGTTGATGGTGATATTGGTGCGAGTGGCATCGGACCCGCGGACACGAATACCGGAATAGCCTATGCCGTTTCCCGCATCTGATGTGGTGATGACGTTGGTTAGGGATTGAGTGAGGAAGGGGATGTCGCGACCCAAATTTTGTTGGTTGATAGGGTCCTTTTTTTGGATAATCATCACGCTACTCATATTGTTCCTCGGTCTCCCTAGGCTCACAGCACTCACCATGGCGGCTTCAATGGTTTCTACGTCGATGGCAGTGTCTGTTGGGGAATTGGCACCGCTGTTGGTTTGTTGTCCGGAAAGTGTAGTGATCGACAAACCCATGAGGGAAATAAGCGCGCTGAAAATGAGGTGTTTTTTCATGGATGAAGTGTTTTTTCATCCGGAGCACAGCCAAAGGGGCGGTGACATTTCCCTGCGCAGGCATTATCCTGATCAAGTTGGCGGGTATGATCTCAGCGCTCTTTTGGAGGCACCCCGAATGATGTCGCAAAGATAGGGTTTGGATTGTATTTTTGTTGGAAATGGAAAATTTGCATTGGGTTGGGCGCTTTCTTAAGGCCAGTGGAGGGATAGAATCTTTTGGAATAGAAGTGAAATTTCGTAACTGGAAGAGGTCGTTTTTATGTTCGATTCTTCAATGCATTTTGATTTTTTCTCCTTCGGCTTTGTTATCAAAACCTACGGCGACATCGATTTTGGCTCGCTCTCCTTATTTTGGTGAGGGCAGGCAGGCGTTGATTAACCACAGTTATGCGAACGAGGGGGAATTTTTGATCAGGCACATGGATTTGCGGTTGTCGGTGAATTTCGCTGAAAAAACCATTGAAGGCTGGGTGGAATACGATTTGGTGCATGTGTATTTGCGGGATAACCGAAAGCCAGCCTTGGTGCCTCCATATCATTTCAATCCTGTGAGTGGAAACCATATTTTGCTGTTAGACCAACGTGATATTGACATTTTGGGTGTTTATCAAGGCGGTTCTCTGGAGAAAATTATGGCCGCTGCCGCGGATAATGAAACAGGACAAATGAAGGGATCAGCCAAGCCGTTAATTTTCCGCATTGGGATGGGCAGTGCGGATTCGTTGTTATACGGAAAACCATTGGAAATAGAGGTGCCGAGGTCGGTATCGAAGATTTGGATACACTATCGGACCCGGCCTTCGGCCGGGGCCCTTCAGTGGCTATCACCCTCCCAAACCTATGATAAAACCCACCCATTTTTATTTAGTCAGAGTCAGGCGATTCTCGCCCGGACGTGGATACCGCTACAAGACAAACCCAGTGTTCGGTTCACATACAACGCTGAAGTGAGGGTGGTGTGCGGCGCCGCAGCAGACTGCATCGGTGTTGAAGATCCGGATATCAGTCCAACCGATTTCAACGTGGTGATGAGCGCTGTAAAACTCGGAAACCCCGAGGGCGACATCCTATCGAACAACAAAATCCATCGTTTTGAACAGAAAAAGCCCATCCCCAGCTACCTCATGGCCATCGCCGTAGGCTCGTTTGGATACAAATCGCTCGGAAAAACCACAGGCGTGTATGCCGAACACAACCTCCTCGAAAAAGCGGCTTGGGAGTTTACCGACCTACAAAAAATGGTGGATGCAGCCAGCGGAATGTTTGGTGAATACGCATGGGGCAACTACAATGTCCTCGTGCTTCCGCCCAGTTTTCCGTTTGGTGGCATGGAAAATCCTGTGGTGACGTTTGCCACCCCCACCATCATCGCGGGGGATAGAAGTTTGGTGAGTTTGCTCGCCCATGAACTGGCCCATAGCTGGAGCGGAAACCTGGTAACCAACCGCACCTGGGATGATTTCTGGCTCAATGAAGGCTTCACTGTTTATGTAGAATCGCGCATCATGGAGAAAATATACGGCCGAAATTATGCCGATATGCTCCGTGTTTTGGGCAAAGGTGAACTAGATAAAACCCTGTCGTGGATGTTAAAAGAAAATCCCGATGATAGCCACCTCCGTCTTCATTTGGGCGATCGCGATCCCGATGAAGGCCTCACAGATATCGCCTATGAAAAAGGGAGATTTTTCTTGATGATGTTTGAGCAATTGTATGGTCGGGAATCGTTCGATATCTTTTTAAACGGATATTTTAAAAAGCATGCGTTTGGCACCGTAACGACGGATAATTTTATTGCTGATATCAAAAAGTTCCATAAAGAATTCCTCGATCAATATTTGGAAAATGCGAAATTAACGCCTTCAAATTGGTGCGGGACATCAGCCAATCGGGAGCAAAGGAACATCGACGAGGATCAATTATGGAGTTGGGATAGCCTTGAAATGCGCATGATTGCATGGATTGATGGTCCTGATTTGCCCCCTGTCGGTCGCGGTGGATTTCCATATGTAGAGAGTTCGGAATTAAAGCGTGTTGAACAGCAGGTGTTGAATTATTTGGCTAGCGGCGAGCCCTTGCATCCCGGTTACTCTGTCCCTTGTAATGCATCGGTGATTGATACCGCAGGATTTACCACCCATCATTGGTTGCATTTGCTCAGAACACTGCATACGCGTAAAGATGGCAAACCAAACAGATTGTCGCAGGTAGAAATGGCGGAACTAGATAAACGTTTCGGATTTACCCGCACAGGAAATGCCGAAATTGCCTGTGATTGGTTCATTTTGTCAATTCATAGCGATTACCGTCCCGCATATCAGACCATGCACGATTTCTTGCTGAAAGTGGGAAGGCGGAAATTTTTACTGCCGATCTATGAAGCACTGTTGGCGCAGTATGTCGTTAAGGACAATGTTTACGTGGAGGATTTTGCGAGGGGCAAGGAAATGGCGACAGAGATTTTTTTACAGGCGGAGCCGGGATATCACTCCGTTGCGGCCCGAAGTATCAGAGAAATGTTGGGCCTGCCTTTAACGGGTGGTTCGGGTAGATGAGTGATTTTACAGTTCCGCCAATGATTTCGCTGCCAATTACATCGCTGCCACTGAATTTACATCACGGTTTACAGGTGTTACACTTGCCGGCAGGCGATGTTTGGATTCAGCGCGATGATCTGATACACCCCATTGTTTCAGGCAATAAATGGCGGAAATTGACAGGACATTTTGCACAGATGTCGAGCGAAGGCAAACGTATTCTGATCACATTTGGCGGAGCTTACAGCAATCATTTGGTGGCTACAGCAGTGGCAGCTCAAGCAGCGAGTTTGCGGTGCATTGGCATTTTACGCGGTGAGGAGGAGATGAAAAATCACTACTTAGATATTGCCAGCGGTGCGGGGATGGAATTATACGGCGTTTCAAGAGTCTTGTACAGAGATAAATCGGCTGCCTTGGAACAAGTACTTCGCAATTGCGATTTATCGCCAGAGGACGTGTTTGTGGTTGCAGAAGGGGGTAGTGGACCTTTGGGTTTGATAGGCTTCAACGATTTGGTCGATGATTGGCAAAAAACCGGAAAACGCATCGAACATGTTTTTCATGCCAGTGCCACAGGAACCACGGCGGTGGGTCTGCGAAAAGCGCTGGATCAATCAACGATAAATGATAAGGCACTAAACGAGGTGGCGGTTCATTCGATTCTTGTCCTGAAAAATTTGACAGAGCAATCGGAATTCGGCCAGCGGCATTCCGCCGAATTATCTTTGGTAGGAGGCTATGAATTTGGGGGTTATGCGAAATCAAACCAAGCGCTAAACGACTTTGTACAATCGGTCAGTATTCGAAATAGCATCGCATTTGAACCCATTTATACGGGTAAAGCCTTGTTTGCGTTGAACGATTGGTTAATCGCTCAGAAAGAAGCTGATGCTTTGGAATTGGATAAAGAATCGGGCGTGTTTCCTGTCGTTTTTTTACATACAGGCGGCACTTTGAACTACTCGGGCGTTACGTTGCCGGTAATCGAAAGTTGATAGGTGCGTCCGTCGTTTAAGTCGACGCGAATAAACTTCTTGAAATAGCCAAAGGCACCTTTGGTAGTGAATGCCGCGGTAACCTCACCGAATTCCCCAGGGAGTATTTCGCCTTTGGTAAAATCTGAAATCGTGCAACTACAACCGGGTTCAACCAGAATAATCTCTATGGGTTTGGGACCTAGATTCTCGATTCTAAACTTTGTTCTAGCGGGTTCTGGCGCATTGACATAGCCAAAATCATGGTTGGTCTTAATCCACTGAACTGCGGAAAGTGGTCCTTCGCTGTTGTTTAATCGGATATGAACGGGTTTGTAAATAACGGGTTTCGTTCCAGGCTTTACGATGGGTCTAACCACTTTGATATTGCCTTGAATAATGAGCTCAACAACTTTATCGTCGGGTGTTTCCAAATAAGCCTTTTTGGTAAATGAACCGGGGGGAATGTTATTGGTATTGAGTACTACTACGATAGAATCGATGGTGTTTCGGGGTACCAATTTTGGGAATAGGGCTTCCACGCAATGGCAATCGGTTTGAACTTGGGCAATATAAAAATCGTCGAGAGAATTGTTGCGAATCAGATAAACTACTTCAACCATGTCGCCGAGGTTGGCATTCACTTCAACAACCGTTTTACCCAATACTTCAACGGGCTTGTAATTCTTTTCCTGGCCAAGTAAAGTGCTTGTTGAGAACATACAGGCTAAGAGGAAGTTCACCAACAAAATGCGATTGAATAGTTGTTTTATTTTCATGGATTCAAAAGTTGAATTTGAATATAGGGCTGCTTGGTTTCCTAATGGTATGGAGTTGTTCTTTCTGAAAAAAAAGACTGGCCGAAGCCAGTCTTAAAGATTATCTGATAATAATTGGAGAGCGTGGTTTTTCAGGCTCTTTTACCACATTACCTGAGATGGTAAGGGTAAGGTCACCTCCGTTGCTTTTCACAAAAATGCTTTTGGTAAAGGTACCTGGACGACCTTGGCTGTTATATTCGGCAGTGATGACTGCTGATTTTCCAGGTTCAAGGGCTTCACGAGGCCATTTGGGTGTAGTGCAACCACAGCTTGCAGAAACATTGGATAATATCAATGGTTCGGTGCCCGTGTTTATGAATTTAAAGTCGTAGCGTGCAATCTGTCCTTCGATGATATTGCCAAAGCTATGCGATGTAGTTTCAAATTTGATACTAGCATTGCTACTTTTTACTTTGACATCGTTAGGACTAGTGATTACTTGAGCATTTACGCTGCTGATAAGCAGTGTGCAAAGACCCAATATCCAACCCAATGACAATCTCATTATTTCAATTCGTTACTTTTTCCAGCAGGAGCGGTGTCTGTAGTTACAGTACCACTGATGATCAAATCGGTAGTAGTTCCGTTGTCGAACGTTACTTTTACTGATTTTTGGAAGAAACCTGGGCGCCCGTCTGTACCATAGCTCGCAGTTACCTCACCAGTTTTACCGGGCATGATAGGAGTTTTGGTGTAATCAGAAGCAGTACAACCGCAAGAAGGGTTTGCTGAAGTAATTACCAGAGGAGCTTTGGTAGTGTTAGTGAACTTGAAAGTTACATCGGCTTTAGGACCCATTTTAATAGTTCCGAAGTCGTGTGATTTCTTTTCCCATTTGATACCACCATCTTCAGTTTGTGCAAAGCTGGTAGTCACGAAAGCCAAAACGGCGGCCAAAAGAGTAAGTGTTTTTTTCATGATTGTTTATTTTTTGTTTACAAAGCAATGTCTGTGCCAAAAATCATCAAAGTTTACGTTTCACCTCTTCAGTTTTGAAGATTTCTAGGTAATCACCTACTTCGATATCGTTGAATCGGTCTAATTGCAAACCACACTCGTAGCCTTTAGACACATCTTTCACATCGTCTTTGAAACGTTTCAATGAAGACAATTCTCCAGTATGGATAACTACACCGTCTCTGATTACGCGCAATTTCGCTTTGCGTTCGATGATACCTGAGGTAACATAACAACCGGCAATTGTACCCACTTTAGAGATTTTGAACACCTCACGGATTTCCACGTTACCAATAATCTTCTCAACCACTTCAGGACTCAACATACCTTCCATCGCCAATTTGATTTCGTCGATGGCTTGATAAATTACAGAATAGGTTCTGATATCGATTTCTTCGTTTTCTGCGATTTGTTTTGCTTTTGCAGAAGGACGTACTTGGAAACCAACGATAATGGCATCGGACGCAGAAGCGAGCAATACATCGCTTTCGGTAATCTGACCAACTCCGCTGTGAATTACAGTAACGGCAATTTCTTCTGTTGTTAACTTCATCAATGAATCCGCCAAAGCTTCCACTGAACCATCCACATCACCTTTCACGATCAACTTCAACTCTTTGAAGTTTCCAACCGCCAAACGTCTGCCTATTTCGTCCAATGTAATATGACGTTTCGTTCTGATTCCTTGTTCGCGAACCAACTGTAAGCGTTTGTTAGCCAATGTTTTCGCTTCGCTCTCGTCGGCGAATACCACATAAGCATCACCGGCTGTAGGCGCATCGGAGAATCCTAGCATCTTCACTGGAGTACTTGGTGGCGCATTGTCGATTTTTCCGCCTCTTTCATTATAAAGTGCACGTACTTTGGCGTAGTAAGG
>CANIZU010000106.1 GCA_947472115.1 Flavobacteriales bacterium
ACTGGAAGCGCTAGAAGTATCAAAACGTTCGATATTCACGAGGCGATTGGTGCCTGCGGTGATTTGGTGGAACAATTTGGCGGACATAAATATGCGGCCGGACTGAGTATAAAAGTCGAGAATTTCGATGCCTTTGCCGATAAATTCGAGGCGATTGTCCGCGAAACAGTAACCGCAGAAGATCTGATTCCCGTGGTGGAATACGACCTTGAAATTGAAACGCTGAGTATCACACCGGGGATGATGAAAATCCTCAAACAATTGTCGCCCTTTGGCCCCGGCAACGCAATTCCTGTTTTCAGAACCAACAACCTAAAAGCCAATCAGAGCGCAAAAATCCTCAAAGACCGCCACCTGAAAATGCAGATCACCACACCGCATGGCAATATGGACTCCATTGGATTCGGTTTGGCGGAATATTGGCCCTCGGTAACAGACGGACAGCAATTCCACGCTTGCTACTGCATCGAAGAGAACACCTTCAACGGCAGAACCAACTTGCAACTGCGATTGCAAGATATCAAAACCCAATAACCCGCAGAATTTATTATCTTGCCTGAGTGAAACGCAAATATTTCATTCATTCTCTGGGCGCAACCACGTTGGGGGCTCTTTCTATTCCCGCAGCCCTTTCGGCCGCCCATTCCGATGCCCATTCTGACTCCAACAAACCACCCAAAGGCAAAAAACTGCCCGAATATATCATCCCTCAAGGTCCCGGAATTTCCAATGCCCCGCACAACGAAGCCTTTTGGAGCGCCGTGGCGACCAATTTTATCCGTCCCGAAGGGTTCATCAACCTAGAAAACGGATATTTTAGCCACCAACCCCAAGGTACGCTTCGATACCACATCGATGCGCAAACCACCATCAATACCCAAACCAGCCACTTCATGCGCACGGCCCAAACCCAAGCCATCGAAGAAGCCAGAAAAGCGTTTGCCGGATTTCAAGGACTATTGCCCGATGAAGTCGCCCTGACCCGAAACACCACCGAAAGCCTGAACATCGTGATTATGGGCACCCGTTGGCAAGCCGGCGACGAAGTCATTATCGGCAACCAAGACTACGGTTCCATGGTGGAAGCCTTTGAACAAGCCGCCGCTCGATGGGGTATCATCATAAAAATCGCGGACGTCCCCAAAGATCCTAGGTCGGATATCGAACTTGTGAATGCTTACTGCGATTTGATCACCCCCAACACCAAAATGCTGCACCTCACCCACATGATTAACCTCAGTGGTCAACTGATTCCCGTACAAGCCATCACCCGAAAAGCGAAGCAAATTCAATCCAATATTGTGGTAGTGGTGGACGCTGCGCATAGCTTAGCTCATACACCAACCGACATGAGTGATCTTACCAATTCGGGCGTAGATGTCATTGGCGGCAGTTTACACAAATGGCTCTGCAACCCGATCGGCGTGGGATTTTTATACATGAAAAAAAGTCTAATCCCGTCCATTTGGCCACTTTTGGGGGATACGGGGGCCGACAAAAACGATGTTCGCAAGTTTGAGCACCAAGGGACCCGACCCATCAACTCGTTGCAAACCATCGCCAAAGCCATAGAATTTCACAGAATGTTGGGATCGGCCGCCAAATTCAACCGCCTAACCTATCTAAAACTTCTTTGGATTGGCAACAAGCAAGCGCTAGAGAATTTTGGGAAAGGATTGGGCATACTCAACGACCCGCAGTACCAGGCGAACATGGCCGCGGTAACGGAGCTCACCCTGCTGGATGCATTTAAATTGCAGTCGCCTTTGTTCCAATTCCAAAGAGGCGGAGCCATTGCAACTGCCTACGTGAATGGATATTCGCCAACCACATTGGCAAAAGCGCTGATGGACAATCATAAGATTTTCACGGTGGGCATCGACCATCCCATTATCAAAGGGGTCCGTGTAACGCCGCATCTCAGCAGTTCCGCCGCCGATTGCATCGCATTGAACAGAGCTTTTACTCAGATTTGTGTCGATTTGATTCCCTCGCCAAAAACGAAGTAATTGGCATCACTTTTTCAGCAACACCACAACATCGTTGCAAGTATCGGCATCGTCTCGCCCTGCTTCAAAGACGATTTTATAGTTCTTCAACGCCATTAATTGGTCGCGCCAAATTTGCCCATCCCTACGTCCGTGAAAATTATCCCACAGCACCACCGTCCCCGATGGAAACCAATCGTTTGCGCCTGAATCTTTGGTATCGAGGGACCACAACGACAATGTCCGCGCGGCTTTGGGCCAATCCGACACCGCCTTTGCTTCCATCCACTCACCATTCTTTCCCAAAGGATGCAATTGCTCACCGGCCAACCAAGGATCGTAATTTTCCTCAACATTGATCGCCGGAATCTGATGGGCCAACACATTGTCCTTGTATTTTGATGCCTTGATCCATTGCATCGCATCGGAAACAGGTTTTCCCGCCGACCTCGCTAAAAAACCCTCTTGATGTCGCAATTGGGCATTCCACGGATAGGGCATTCCCGCACCCGGAAACGACAGAAAAAACATGCCCAGCACGATGGCAGATTTCAACACCCGATTGAGCGCTTTGATTTCAATCCGCATGATTTTATCCAATGCCAACATCGCCAATAAAGCGGCCACCGGTGACACCACCACAAATACGCGAAGCAATCCGTGAGACCCCATGGCGCCCTTCCACCATAAAATACTATGGGCGACGAAGAAAAAACCGAACAGCGGACACCACAGCCACAGCGCCATTTGGCTATTGGATGCAGGCATTTTTTTCTGCAATCGCTTTCCGATGTATCCCAAAATCATCACCACCGAAACCAGACAAAGAACCGTTACGATGATTCCAGTAATTTCTTTTTGATGATTTAGATAGTACCAAAAATTGCCATGTCCAGCATCAAACCCCCTACCCAACTCCTGCTGAACGTAAGGATTGTGAATGATCAACCAATTCCACTCTCCGCTAACGATTGCCCCCATCAAACCATAAATCAAAACACCAATGACAGTGAGCGGCATATATTTCCAACGATTTCGCAAGGCCAAAAACAGCATCACCGCGGCCAGCAAAACGAAACCTTCGCTTCTTACCATGGGCAAAAACGAAGCAATAACCGTTGCAGCCATCCATCGGTTACTAGCAAACAAATAGCATATCAAAGCCAACACCATGGCGTTACTGGGCTCGGTAAGGGCAGAATGGGCATTGGCCAAAACGATGGGCTGCCAAGCAAAAAGAAATATGGTAAGCCAAGGATTTTTCAACCCCACCCGCCTTGCGGTGAGATAAACCAACCACGCCGCGCCCAAAATACACAGATGATTAAAAAACAAAACGCCAGAGATCCCAAACCAGGCAAAAGGCATCGCAAAAAAAGTAAAAAAGGGCTTGCCCCACTGGTCCAGCAACAATTCAGGATGATGCGGCGCCCACCTTGCATAAAGATAATGATTCCACGAATCCTGTCCGCCCGAAGGTTCTAACGCCGAAAAGCCGACAACCAAATTCACTGTGGCAACCACAAACAAAGCCATCAAAGCAGCGCTACTATTTTGGTTCCAAGCAAATTTTAATTTCATGGCAGCGGAGCGAAGTTAAATAAAAAAGGGACTGAAAATTCAGTCCCTTTTTTATAAACAATCACAGAACATCTAAGGCTAGGCCAAAGTTTCTATGGAAAAATATTAATAAGTGCTGTGTACCAACATCATATCGTGAATGCGCTTCTCGGCATGCAAAATCGCTGCTTGCTGATTGTTCACATTTTCACGCTCAGATTTCTTGTAAATTTCCAAGATGGTATTGTAGATATTCTCCGTTTGAGACATGGCATTTTCACGCACATAACCATTGTACTCAGAGTATACGTTGATCAATCCACCTGCGTTGATCACGAAATCAGGGGCATAAATGATACCTTTTGATTTCAATAAATCACCGTGGATTTTTTCGTCTTCCAATTGATTGTTGGCAGCACCTGCAACGATCTGACATTTCAATTTTGGCAAAGTAACATCGTTGATGATTCCACCCAAAGCACAAGGAGCGAAAATATCGACATCCAAGCCAATCATTTCCTCACCGCTCACGATGGTTGCTCCAAACTGATTTGCCGCTGCTTGCAACGCTGAATCATTGATATCAGCTACATACAACTTCACGCCTTCTTCGTGCAAATACTCCAACAAGTGCATTCCCACTTTTCCGATACCCATTACGGCAGCAGACTTACCCGACAAGCTATCGTTACCCCAAGCCTGTTTGGCAGAAGCTTTGATACCCATGTAAGTACCATAAGCAGTTACTGGAGAAGGATCTCCACCACCACCCATGCTCTCTGGCAAACCCACTACGTGGTCGGTCTCCATATTCACATACTCCATGTCGCGTGTTGTTGTCCCCACATCTTCGGCAGTGATGTATTTTCCACTTAAGTTCTCAACGAAACGGCCAAATTTGCGCATCAACGCTTCAGACTTCATCGAATTGGCATCGCCAATGATAACAGCCTTAGCACCGCCCAAATTTAAACCAGCTACAGAGGCTTTGTAAGTCATACCGCGCGATAAACGCATGGCATCTCTGATGGCATCTTTCTCGTTGGCATAATGCCAAAAACGAGTACCACCCAGACCAGGGCCTAATACAGTGTTGTGAATGGCAATAATTGCCTTAAGTCCAGTTGCGTGATCTTGACAAAAAACGATTTGCTCGTGATTTGTTGATTCTAAGCCGGCAAATAAATCAAATGATGTTGCGGGCATATTCTGAGTTTGAACGTCAGCCATGATTATGGTGCAAAGATACGGAGAATTGAGATATAAAAATTGATTTCAGAAGTGTTATATCGACACTTCAACTTGTACAGGTATCGGCCTTGGGGCATATTTGGCCGCAGCAATGGCGATCGCGCGAATATGGTCGGGGGTTGTGCCGCAGCATCCACCCACAATATTTACCCAACCCTCTTTACACCAGTCTTCCAAAACTGCCGCCATCCCTTCCGGTGTATCGTCGTATTCGCCAAATTCATTCGGCAAACCTGCATTCGGATAACAACTGATCGGCACCCACGCTACACGGGCCATTTCTTCGATGAAAGGACGCATTTGCGGCGCTCCCAAAGCACAATTCAAGCCTACGCTCATCAAATTGCCATGAGAAATCGACACCCAAAATGCTTCAGCTGTTTGACCGCTCAACGTACGACCTGAATTATCGGTAATCGTTCCGCTCACCATCACGGGAATATCCAAACCACGCTCTTCTTTCACAGTATTGATAGCAAACAGAGCCGCCTTACAATTCAGGGTATCAAACACCGTTTCCACCAATAGCAAATGGACGCCAGCATCAATCAATGCGATGACTTGTTCGGTGTAGCAGGCCACTAAATCATCAAAGGAAACCGCACGATATCCGGGGTTATTGACATCAGGCGATAGGCTCGCCGTTTTATTGGTTGGTCCGATAGCGCCAGCCACAAAGCGAGGCTTATCGGGATTCATTGCCGTGTATTCCGCCGCCGCATCCAAAGCCAATTTCACCGCTGCCGTATTGAGTTCCTTCACCAAATCCACCATGTGGTAATCGAGCATCGAAATCGAATTGGCATTGAACGTATTGGTCTCTAAAATATCGGCTCCGGCCGACAAGAATTCCTTGTGAATATCAGAAATAATTTGCGGTTGAGTGAGCACCAACAAATCGTTATTGCCCTGCAATGGATGCGCAAAATTGGCAAATCTTGTCCCTCTGTAATCCTCTTCCGATAACTTATGCTTCTGAATCATGGTGCCCATAGCCCCATCGATGATAAGAATTCGTTCCTTTAGTAAATCTTGTATTTTCATTGAGAAATTTGGTGAATCGATTGATTAAAAATGCGTAAAGCTAGATCTAGAGCGGTATGCGCATCCATTTCGTTTTTTGAATTGATGCATGCATCTATGTTGAATGGCAATTTCGCTTTGGCCGCCAACATCAATGGCGATGGCTTGGACGATACTTTGCTCGCTGCCGATGACTTGTTCGCTGTCGATGCCTTGTTCGCCGACATCTCATCCGCTGCGGGATTATCGGCCCCGTCCGACATTAACGTGGGGTATATAAATTTTACAGGATTGGCAAAGGGTGCCTTGTTATCTGAAACCACAGGAAAATCAATGGCCTGCGACAACCCGTATGACTTGTCTGAAGAGTAAAAAACCAACTCCGGCTCGTCTTCGTAAAGGGCTTGAACCGTAGGATTCTGCATCATCGTATGGGTCTTTTCAGGGAAAACCACATCTAGAATTTTCTCGTTCGACACCGCATTTTCGTTGGAATCATTGGGAACAAAGACCATACAAACCTTGTATTGATAAACCAAATAGGCATTTTTTGTCGCGAATTTCGCGTAGGCATATCTGGGCTTTTGAATCGTTTTGTGCAGTTTCTGTTGTTTTTGCAACCGCGCCACAAACGCCTTAAACTTTTCTTCCGAGGTCAGTGCTAGACATAAAAATCTACCGCCGTCTACTTCAAAGGCAACGACATCGGAATAGAGACCAATTCCAGGCTCAGAAGCATCTTTAACCCCTTTAAA
>CANIZU010000107.1 GCA_947472115.1 Flavobacteriales bacterium
ATGAAAATCAATGTCGCCCGCCTTTAACCCAATCAACTCACTCAAACGCATCCCCGTGGTATAAAACAGCAACAGCAACAACCGATCTCGCTCGCCCTCATCCACCTCATTCCAAGGGAAATTCGCAAACATATTATGTAAATCTAAAGCCGGAATATCCTTCACCAACATCTTTGGCATCTTTGGCAGAATAATCTTACTCATCGGATCGCCAACCATCAAACCCTGCTTGCGCAAATACTTAAACCATCCCCTAACACTGGAAACCTTGCGATGCACACTCCTGGGCGTTAACCCCGCACCCAACAACATAGCCATAAAACCCCGAATGTGAATCGCCTTGCACTCAGCCAAGCTGCCCACATACTGAGTCTCCAAAAAATCTTCAAACTGCTTTAAATCGCCACTGTAGGCCGATACGGTATGAACCGACATACGCTTCGTCTTTGCGATGTAATCCAAAAATTGGTTACGCAACGATTCAAAAGCGATGCCCATGCTCAGGAAATGAAATTATATCAATCGATAGTAGCCAACACCTTCAACTCGATCCCGATCGGTGTAGGCAAACAATTGATCTCCAACGTGGTCCTACATGGAGGATTCTGACCAAAATACTCAGCCCACAAACTGTTATACGTTGGGAAATCATCCTTCATATTGGTCAAAAAAACCGTCACATCAACAATATTATCCCAAGAACTACCCGCATCCTCCAAAATCCATCGCACGTTCTGAAATACACTTCTGCATTGCGCCTCGATGTCATAACTCTCAATTGCCCCCGCCTCGTTTAACGTTACACCCGGAATCTTTTTCGTGCCGCGCTCTCTTGGACCCACACCACTTAAAAACAACAAATTGCCTACCCTCTTGGCATGAGGATACAACCCCACTGGCTCAGGCGCTTTTCCGCTATTGATACTTTGATCTGACATAAAACAAATGTAAAGCGCACAAATGGTTCTTTATGAACCCAAATTTCAACATCCCAGGAATTGTCATTCCTTTGGACACATTACTTTTTCGGACGTGCTGGCGTCGCCGACTTTACCGGTACTGGCTTCACTGGCGCAGGTTTTGCCTTTGTCCAAATTGGAGGCGTACGATAAATAACGGCTCCGAAAGTGGCGCCCTGGGCCGACATCTTACCGGCCACGGCCATCAACTTGCTATTGGGAGTAAATCTAGCTTCCTTGGCCGTGCTGATCAAGTTCTTCTGAACCGACACACATACACCCGTGTTCACATCCCAAACCCGAATTTCACCATCGTTACCCGTAGAAACCAAATATTGATCGTTCTTGGTAAAGGCCACCGAATTGACCTTCCAAGTGTGACCCAACAAGGTTTTCAGCGGCTTACCAGTTGCGATATCCCAAATCACCACCGACTTATCGTTGCCACCCGTTACCATCATCCGCTTGTTGTTCGATAATCCCAAACAGTTCACCGGCATTGTATGAACCCCAGCAAATGTTTGATATACTTTACCCGTAAAATCAATCGACTCTACGTTGTTATTCCCATTGTTTGCCACAAAAAACGTCTTGCCATTTGGCGCTGTAATCAAATCGTTCACCGGCTTTCCGTAAGTGTACAAACGTGGCTTTTGGTTGTTTGTAGGATTTACGATATCGTACAATCTGATCGTACCATCCATCGACGCCGTAAGAACAAATTTGCCTGTCGCTTCAAATTCCACCGCAGTAATCGCATCGCGATGATCCATCGTTTGAAAAACCAAAGAACCATCCAAAACATTCACTACACGCAATGAGAAATCCTTAGATCCCGAAGCCAACAAAGTACTCGCCGCATCAAATGTTAGGCAGGTAACGGCACCATTATGACCGGTAAACGTCTTAACCAATTTAAACATTCCCAATGTATCGATGGAATACAACAAGATCTTTCTGTCCCAGCCACCGGTAGCCAACCACTTACCATCAGGCGAAATCGCTAAAGATTCGGTTGATGAGGTATGACCCATCAATTTTTCCTGTACCGAGAACACCGTATCCGTAGCCAAAATCACTGGACCGTTCATCAAGGCAACTGAATCAATTCGAGCCGTTTCCCCGGGAGTCCCTCCAGCAACTTTCTCAGTCGATACCCCTGTTGCTGCAGCAGGCTTTACTTTTGAAGTGGCAGGCTTCGTTTGGGCATACAACCCGTTTGCGGCAACCGTTGCGATTGCAAACAAAACGATCAATATCAATGACTTAAATTGTACAAATGAAGAATTACGGTGCTGTGACATATGCATGGGATTTGGATACCAAAATTAAAGCCAAAACACACCCCAAACTGCGGTTGTGGATAATTGCTTTAAATCAAGTGTTCATCAAAGACAATTCCTTGACGTTCAAGCTTTTCCAAAATCGGCGCATACCATGATTTATCGAATGGCAAACACACTCCGCGATCGGCGTGTTCCTCTTCCAAAAATGTTTCCACACCCATGGCCAAAGGCAATCCCACCGTCTTCGCCATGGCCGTTCTATCACCGCCCTCACCCATCACTTTCAACACAGAATACCAGTGCTTTTCATCGCCCAATGAATCCTGTACACCTAACTTATGAACCATTACAACCTCATCGCGGTGGTTGGCCTCCAAAGCCCATCGATCCAATAATATTTGCTCTAAAATTTGGGCCGATGTTTTACCCACAACAACCAAATTCTCACAGCCCACTTCCAGTTGCAAAAATCGCAAATGCCCCTCGATATTTGTCAAATCTACACCTGAACCCAAAAGCGATTCAATCCACAAATCCGTATTCAAACAACCCGTAACTTTGGTAAACCACATTTCAGCCATCGATAATTGACCGGTCGCATTCACTCGAGTCGCAGCATCCAAATCCCCCGCATTTACCAAATCAATATCATCAAACAAAACATCTTTAGATTCTGTAAACCCTTGCACGACCAAAACATCCCAAGCCGCACAGAAATATCTACGTCGCAATGTCCCGCGCAACAGCGTCCTCGCCTTGGTTAACCCGTACAATTTTTCATAGGTCAAACTATTGCGATTCGCATACACATCAAACACCCCAATCCCTGGCACTGTTATTTCTCTGGCATTGGCAAAAATCAAGTGCCCGTCTAACTGCATCACTTCGCCCTCCTCTTTCCAGATGCTGGAACCGCCTTGACCTGCCAAAACTACGTTCGTCGGATTCCAAGTAAACTTGTATTTCCAAGGATTATTTTCACAGCAGGCTTCATCAACCAGACCCCCGCAATGACTCTCAAACGTCACAACCTCCAAACCCAAAGACTTGGCGTGATCGAATAACTTACTGGCCGACAAATGATCAATCCCCGGATCCAAACCCAACTCATTCATGAATAGCAAACCCTTTTCCTTGGCTTGCGCATCCAAGGCCAACATCCCATCAGAGGTATAACTGGCGGTAAAAAGATGACATCCATGCTCTAGGCACAAATTGGCGACAGGCAAATGCATTGGGGGAGGTAAAACACTTACCACCACATCCAAATTCACAAGAATATCTGATACCACTTGTGGGTCCGACAAATCCGCAACTACAAGATGCGTTTTATCGTTCACCGTAAAAGAATGTTGTAGTCGATGAAAATCTAAATCATAAACATAGAGCTCTCTACCCACTCGAGCGCAATATTCACCCAAATATTCCACCAAATATCCCGCACTTCTACCCGCTCCCAGTATTCCAATTTGCTTCATCGAATGATTATTTATTGGCTCTTTGTCGTTTCGCCTCATACAGCATCAAAGACGCCGCCACAGAAACATTTAAACTATCCACCATCCCAAACATGGGAATATTAATATTCATACCCTTATCTCGCCAAAAATCGGAAACGCCTTCACTTTCCGTCCCCACCAACATTGCCGTTGTTTGCGTGAGATCCATATCCCAAACACTTTTTGAGTTCTCCATAAAGGTGGTATACAGATGGACTTTGTTCGATTCGATGATTTCCCAAGCGCGTTGAACCGACATTACAAACAGGGGAACGGTAAACACTGTCCCAACGCTATTACGAATCACTTGTGGATGATACGCATCGATGCGTTCGTCGCATATCACAACCCCATCGGCAGCAGTAGCATCGGCAGAACGAAGCAAAGCGCCCAAATTACCTGGCTTTTCAACCGACTCCACCAACAAATAAAGTCCTCCCGGTTTGGGTTTCCACTCCACAGGAGCCGAAGGTATTTCAAATATCGCAAGTGCATTTTGTCCGCTTTCCCGAACAACCACCTTAGACCAAGCCGAGCCGAGGACTTCAATCATCCAGTAAGCCTCAATTTCCTTACCTAAATTCAGCAGGGCATTCAGTTCCTTCCACGATATTTTATCGGGATTGATGGCCAACTGCTTTACCACGAGCCCAGATTTTATCGCCAAGCGAATCTCATTGATTCCTTCAACGGTAAATTGACCCGCAATCCTGCGATTCTTGGCCTTTTCCTGCAGTGACAAAACATCTTTCACCCATTGATTCTGTGCGGAAGTAATTGATTTGATCATAAATAACAGGTTTTAAATATAGTTTGAGGGGCGATTAGCCCATGTGACTACCATCCTCAGACAACCAATCGGCGTCTTTTTTTACTCGCAGGAATCGTGCAACCATCAAACCAAAAAACATATTGGCCAATACCAATCCTGGCAGACCCGAAATATAGCTCCAAAGGGTGCCCATTTGCGCCGCCCTAATTTCCTTCACCAACTTATCAAAATCGTCGTTGCTCATGAACTTCATCTGCCCCAATCCGTCTTGCAACTGCTCTATGAGAATCCCTTTGGTCTGCTCAACCAAGGTCACATCAACCAAACTATAAAGCACGTAATCGGCAAAACTTCCAACCAAAACCGCAAAAAACACTGCGCGAAAACAACTGCTCAGCGCCTGTTTGTATTGATAATGACTGCCTTCCAATTGCTTTCGATCGCCCAAACCACCCATAATCATGGCAGATAGAATGATCAAAAACGAAAGAACCGTAAAAGCGGGTAAGAATCGATATTCCCAATGCTGGGTTAGATATACGATGACTTTGGCGACAAAAATAAACACCCCAGCCAACAAGCCGTGGAACACCGAAGCGCGATTCAACAACAACTTTATCCTATCAATCATGATTTTTCATATAACATCCTTTGCGGATGGTTCCCAGTACGCGACCTTTCAATGGATCCGATTTCCGAGGCACATTGTACGCCTTGCTGGGATTGCGCTCATTCATCAAGCAGTATTCGCCTTCCAATGTAAACAGGGTAAGATTGGCATCAGCCCCTTCACCCATCATATCAACCGCAACGCCCAAAAACTCTCTATTTCCCTGAAACAATAAAGGCACCCACAACTCAGGTCTTTCATATTGAAACGCTTCACACATGAGCGAAAAAGTTTGCATCAACGTGGCAGCACCCCAAGCGGCGTAATCAAATTCGAGTTTTTTATTTTCGATATCTTCTGGGTGGTGGTTCGACATTACCGCAGTAAGCGTCCCGTCCAACAGACCCAAAAGCAACGCCTTTCTATCCGATTCAGCGCGCAAGGGTGGCAACACTTTCAAATTTTCATCAAAATCCAACATCGCCTCATCGGTATACATCAAGTTCAACACCGGAACCGCCGCATAAATTTCTACGCCATCGGCTTTGGCCTTTCGGATGATATCTACGCTTTCCGCCGAACTCACACCCATTACCCTTAAAGGCGTTTTTAGATATTTCGCCAACTCGATATCCGCCAAAAGTTCAACCGTCTCACTCACAGAGGGAATCCCCTTGAACCCCAAACTCGCATTCACCAAACCTTCATGAATCTTGCCATCTGGCGCCAAGGCCTTTTGATAAGGAAAATGGATATAATTTAAACCCAAAGAATGGGCATATTGCATCAATTTGGTACGTAAACCCAAAGAAGCGCTCCCAGTAATGCCATCGGTAAATGCCAAGGCTCCAGACAAATGCATTTCATACATTTCAGCCATTTCCTTGCCTTCACCACCCACACTGCTATAACCCAATGGAATGATTTCGGCCCGCAAACCTTTCCCAATCCCGTTGACCTGCGCAATCACAGACTCATTGTCGGGCTTTGGATTACTACCACACAACGCCGCAACTTGGGTAAATCCACCCTTCTGTGCTGCTTCGCTATACGATAACAACGTTTCCTTCCAAGGCTCACCCGGATCAGGACACACGCCAAATGGATCCATCCAACCCATCGAAACATAAGCCCCTTCACCATCAATCAATTCTGAAGCCGCCAAACCGAGGCCCTCGCCAATCGCAGAAATCACTCCATCTTTAATCACGATTTCCACACTTCGATTGTGCAAAGGGTGACCCGGAGAAAACAAAGTGACGTTTTGAAGCAATGCGGTATGGCTCATGATTTTACAGATTCAGATGAAATAATTTTATCTCTTAACAATATAATAACGACTTCTACTGCGAAGAAAAACGCAGCCCCCCATATAAACAAGCGCCAAGGGGTGTTTAATGGGGCATTGTGCATAATCGGTGCGATTCCGTCGCCTTTGGA
>CANIZU010000108.1 GCA_947472115.1 Flavobacteriales bacterium
AATGCCGCTTCGTTGAGGACCAATTTGTTCAGCCCTTTAATTAAGCTGTTCAACGCAATCAATGTATGCGCGAAAGGCACGCCGATGTTACGCAAAACGGTGCTATCGGTCAAGTCTCTTTGCAATCTCGATACAGGTAATTTTGATGACAAATGCTCAAACAATGCGTTGGCAATACCTAAGTTTCCTTCCGCATTTTCAAAGTCGATAGGATTCACCTTATGGGGCATCGCACTAGATCCTACTTCACCTTCTTTGATTCTCTGTTTGAAGTAGTCCATGCTCACATAGGTCCAAACATCGCGAGAAAAATCAATCAAAATCGTATTGATGCGCTTCCAATTGTCGAACTGGGCCGCCAAGAAATCGTAAGGTTCAATCTGCGTCGTAAATGGCACGCGATACAAACCCAAATCCTCACCCACAAATTTATCGCCAAAGGTTAACCAATCCGTATCAGGGAAAGCCACGTGATGGGCGTTGTAATTGCCGGTTGCCCCACCAAACTTAGCCGAATAGGGGAGTTTAGACAATAGGTTGATTTGACCTTCCAAACGGGCCACGAACACATACCATTCCTTGCCCAAGCGGGTAGGAGAGGCGGGTTGACCGTGGGTCTTGGCCAATAATGGAATATCCTTCCAAGCCTGTGATTGTGATATTAGTATTTGAATTACTTCGTCAAGGGCAGGCATCATCACAGCATTGCTCGCTTCTTTAAAACTCAAAGGAATCGCAGTGTTGTTTATGTCTTGAGAGGTGAGGCCAAAGTGAACCCATTCCTTGTACGCCTGTAAACCCAGAGCATCCATTTTCTCTTTGATGCAATATTCAACGGCTTTTACGTCGTGGTTTGTAGTCTTTTCGATGGTTTTTACCCGCTGAATATCCACTTCAGGAAGATTCGTACACCAATCGGTTAGGGTATTTTGATGCTTGAGGAGTTCGGACCAATCCACATTTGGAATCACCTTTGCCAAGGCAAAAAGATAGGAAACCTCAACGCGGATGCGGTATTGAATGAGTCCGGCTTCTGAATAAAATCGTTTTAAATCTTTAGTTCCGCCGGCGTATCGACCGTCTACGGGTGAAATTGCATACAGAGGGCTGGCATCCATACTGCAAAAATACAACGCAACTTGGGTTTTACCTTATTTTAATTCCATTTTCAGGAATCGGCCGGTATGACTTTCTGCGTGTTTTGACACCTGTTCCGGTGTGCCGTATACCAAAATTTCGCCACCGCCTGATCCGCCCTCAGGTCCAATGTCAACTACCCAATCCGCCACCTTAATCACGTCCATATTATGTTCGATGACAACGATAGTATTGCCTTTTTCGACCAAAATATTCAATACCCCAAGCAGCTGTTTGATATCGTTGAAGTGCAGTCCCGTTGTTGGCTCGTCCAAGATATACAGGGTTTTGCCGGTGTCACGCTTACTCAATTCCGTAGAAAGTTTCACGCGCTGTGCTTCTCCGCCGCTGATCGTTGTGCTCGACTGGCCTAGTGTTAGGTAGCCCAAGCCGACGTCTTGCATCGTTTTTACCTTGCGTTGAATCAAAGGGATGTGTTCGAAGAAATCCACGGCTGTATCAATCGACATCTCAAGGACATCGTTGATGCTTTTGCCTTTGTATCGTACTTCGAGGGTTTCACGGTTGTAGCGCTTGCCTTGGCATTCATCGCAGAGGACTTCAACATCGGGAAGGAAGTTCATTTCGATGACCTTTTTTCCGCCGCCGCCGCAGGCTTCGCATCGACCTCCTTTGACATTAAAGCTGAATCGTCCGGGCTTGTAACCGCGGATTTTCGCTTCGGGCAGGTTGGTGAATAGGTTGCGAATTTCTTGGAAAACACCCACATACGTAGCAGGATTGCTCCTTGGCGTACGTCCGATTGGACTCTGGTCGATGCGTATTACCTTGTCGATATGCTCCAACCCATCAATGCTCTTAAAAGGCAAGGGTTTATAACTGGAAGCATAAACTTTATTGTGTGCTGCCGTGAAAAGGGTTTCGTTGATGAGGCTAGATTTACCGCTACCGCTGACGCCAGTAATTGCGACAAACAAGCCCAAGGGAATTTCCAAATCCACGTTTTTTAAGTTGTGGCCTGTGCATCCTTTTAATTTGAGTTTTTCTGTCGATGCCTTTCTTCTTTTTGATGGGACAGGGATGCTGTCTTCGCCGCGAAGATATTTGCCCGTAATGGCATCGGACTGAATGAAATCTTTGACCTCGCCGCTGGCAACGATCTGACCGCCATGAACGCCGGCATTTGGACCAATTTCCACCAACCAATCGCTGGCAAGCATCATGTCTTTGTCGTGCTCAACCACCAAAACCGTATTGCCCATATCGCGCAGATCCCTTAAACTCTGAATCAATCGCTCATTGTCGCGCTGATGCAGACCAATACTCGGCTCATCCAAAATATATAGCACATTCATTAGTTTGCTTCCAATTTGGGTGGCCAGTCTGATGCGCTGCGCTTCTCCGCCCGATAAGGTTCTTGCGGGGCTGTTTAGGGTGAGGTACCCAAGGCCAACGCCGACCAAGAAATCGAGACGACTTTTGATTTCTTTGATCAATTCGGTGGCAATGATGATTTGACGTTCCGTGAGTTTATTGTCTACCGCATGAAACCAATCTCTCAGCACGTCGATGTTCATTGTACTCAGCTGGGCGATATTTTTCTCCGCGATAATAAAGTGCAGGGATTCTTGCTTCAGCCTTTCGCCGTGACAGGTGTCGCATGGCTTTTGGTGCATGAATTCTTCTGCCCACTGACGGAGTTTATCGTCCTCGGATTCAAAATAATTCTCAGTGATGTAATGCACCACCCCTTTGTATTGAGATTCGTAGGATTTCTTTTGTCCTTGGTGGTTCACGTGACTAACCATGATGGGTTCGTCGTAACCGTAGAGGATGCACTGAATTTGTTGATCGCTGAGTTTCGAAATCGGATCGGCCAGACTAAAATCTAACACTTTTCCAAGGGCTCGAAGCTGGCTGAATGTCCAATTTTCTCTCAGTTCTCCAATTGGGACGATCCCGCCGCGATTGATAGATTTGCTGCGATCGGGGATGATGAAATCAATATTGACTTCGGCGGTTTCGCCCATGCCTTCGCAGGTTGGACAGGCGCCATAGGGTGAATTGAATGAGAAGGAGTTTGGTTGGGGTTCATCGTAACTGAGGCCACTAATGGGATCCATCAAGAAACGCGAAAAATGCACCAGCTGATCATCGGCGTCTAGCACCATCATGTTTCCACTGCCCATTTTCATGGCGATTTTCACGCTTTCTGTAAGTCGACCCGTGGAACCACTTTGCACTTGTAAGCGATCGATAACCACTTCGATATCGTGGATTTTGTATCGATCCACCTGCATGCTACCGGTAATGTCGGTAATTTTCCCATCCACCCTAACCTTGTTGTAGCCCTTCTTTTTGATTTGCTCAAATAGGTCGCGGTAATTTCCCTTACGTCCTTTTACTACGGGGGCTAGGATGGCTACTTTTTGGGTATCGAACTTTTGCACCATGGCATCCATGATTTGCTGTTCGGTAAGTTTCACCATTTTTTCACCGCTGATATAACTCACGGCTTCTCCGGCACGGGCAAAGAGTAGACGAAGGAAATCATAGACTTCGGTTACTGTGCCAACGGTACTTCTAGGGTTTTTGCTAACGGTCTTTTGTTCGATGCTGATTACGGGGCTGAGGCCTCGCACTTTATCGACATCAGGGCGCTTCATATCACCAATAAACTGACGGGCATAGGCGCTAAAACTTTCTAGGTAACGTCGTTGACCTTCCGCGAATAGGGTATCGAAAGCGAGCGAACTTTTTCCTGACCCTGAGAGACCCGTAAAAACGACGAGTTTATTTCTTGGGATGGTAAGATCGATGGATTTTAGATTGTGTTCCCGAGCGCCCAAAATTTCGATGCTAGGTTGATTGGCATCGGGCTGGTGAATGTGCTCAGAAACATTGTTTTTCATGGATTTGCAAAGGTACAAAACAATGCATCGGAAAGAAAGATTTATTCAGAAAATTCCTAGGGTAAACGCGGGTTGATTACCAACTTCCGCCAGCGCCACCGCCATTGAATCCGCCGCCGCCACCAAAACCGCCCCAATCGGTAGATCCTCCGCCACCGAATCCACTTCCTCCGCCGCCACCGCCACCAAAGCCACCCATGAATAATAGGGGCCATGCGCCTACGCCGGAATTGTAACGTCCATTTCTGCGATAGCCGCCGCCACCGCCTCCGCGCGACATGATGATGAGCAATACAATGGCAACCACGATACTCACCCAACCGCGGGTGCCACTTTTACGTTTTCTTGTCGCTTTGCCCTTGAATTTACCCATCAAGGCTTGCTCAAATGCCTGCGTCGTTTGGGCTATGGCATTAAAATAATCTTGGTTTCTCAGGTTGGGTACAAGGAAATCGTTTTCGATCTGACCCAAGCGACTTGCGCCGAGTTTGTCCTGCATTTGATCTGCCGTAACGGTAAAGAATTTTCTATCGTTTATGGCGATGTACAGCAGGATACCATTGTTTTTATTCTTCTGACCAACGCCCCAACCTCTGGCAAGGAACATCGCACGATCTATTGCGGCAAGGCCGTTTGCACTGGGTTCAAGCACTACTGCAATTTGCGATGATGTTGAATCTTCGTAGGCAAAAAGTATCTCGTCCAGTTGTTTGACTTGGGCCGCGCTAAGTACATTGGCATAGTCATTCACGTGACCTTTGTAGGCCGGTAGGGTTTGCTCTGCCTTCAACGAACCCATGCAGATCACGAATAGGGCAAGTATCGCCAACTTCACCGTATTTGATACGTCCGCGAAGATCTTTGACTCAATTGCCATTGGAAATCTCATTGCTTAGTTCGTTTGGATTGATATCGCCAGGGGCAAAATATTGTGATAATAGGGTGGCTGACTCTTCGATGCCTAGCAAAACGCCCGTTTTAAATTGCTGCTGTTGGAAATGATTCTGCATCGCATCGCGCATCTGGTCCCATTGACCGGGAGCGACTTTGTTGTTGATGCCTTCATCGCCAAAAATGGCAAATTGTTTGGTGTAAGGAGCCAGGTAAATTAATATGCCATTGCGGTCTGCGGTTTTGTGCATTCCCAACTTTTTGAAAGTTTTGGTAGCCGCAACTACCGCATCAGTAGGTTGATATGAATGGCTGATGTGAACTCGAATCTCTGCGGAAGTGCGATTTTCCGCGGCAACAATACCTGCAACAATTTCAGATTCCTCTGTTTCTGTAAATAGTTTAATGGGTTTTTTAAGGCCGGTGGCCAGCATCAAACCATTGAAAAGAGAGGAAAATTGGAACGACATTTTTAGTCTTTCAAAGCGTCTTTCACGTTTACACGCTTTTCGGTACCCTTATCTGCTTCAAATCCTGATTTCTTTTGGAAGCCAAAAATACCTGCGAAGATGTTACTTGGGAACTGACGTACTGAAAGGTTGTATTGCTTCACGGCGCTGTTAAAATCGCTGCGAGCAGTACGAATCATATTTTCAGCCTCTGAAATCTCGAATTGCAAATTTTCGTAACCTTTGGTGGCTTTCAAATCTGGATAGCGCTCTAAAACGATCATCATTCTGCTAAAAGAAGATTGTTGTGCGGATTCGAACTTATTCAAATTCTCAGGTGTAAGTTGGTCGCTGGTTAATTTAACCTGACCGGCACTGGCTCTTGCATTGGTGATTTCGGTTAAGGTAGATTTCTCGAATTTGGCTTCTGCGCTTACCGCTTCTGCAACTTCTGCGATTTTATCGGCGCGATTTTGGTAGGCAACTTCTACGTTGTTCCAAGCGTTAGATAAAGTTTCGTCTTGATTTACCAAGCCGTTGTAACTTCCTTTGATCCACAAAAAGGCGATCAATACTACCCCTACAATGATGAGGGTGCGAATGGTTTTACTGTTCATTTCTTTGTTATTATTAGGCCAAAGGTACTCTCAAAATGCTTGCCCATTTTTTCTTTTACGGCAAACATGTCAATTTTTCCGCCCAATTCCTTTTCCATACTCGTAACGCCTTTATCTACAATGCCGCAAGGCACTATGTGATTGAACATGCCGAGGTCGGTATTGACGTTTAACGCGAGGCCATGCATACTGACAAAACGACTGCATTTGATACCAATCGCGGCAATTTTTCGCTCGGTGGGTTTATCGATATCGATCCAAACGCCAATTCTATCCTTAATGATGCCCGCCTCTATTCCATAATCCGCTAGGGTTTTGATAATTGTGGTTTCGATGCCCTCTACAAATCGCTTTACGCCCATATTGAGTGCCTCTAGATCAAAGATAGGGTAGACAACCAGCTGGCCTGGCCCGTGATAGGTAATATCGCCTCCGCGCTCTATATCGTATACTTTGGCCTCCATCGCCGAGAGCGCCTCATCGGTCGCCAACAAATTCTCTCGGTCTGCACTTTTTCCAAACGTATACACGTGCGGGTGCTCAATCATGATTAGATGTAGG
>CANIZU010000109.1 GCA_947472115.1 Flavobacteriales bacterium
CAGACGTTTTCAAATTCTTACTGGTGTCGATTTTCTCACCGCAACCGGCCAATAGACCCAAGGCCAATACCGGAATGATTAATAATTGCTTTATCATGTCAAATTATTTGTTTTATAGTTTGTAAAGTTCTGCTTTTCTCTCCTTAATCTGCGCATCCTCCGCAAATTCTTCATAACTCATGTACTTGTCGATGATGCCATTTGGCGTAATCTCAATAATGCGATTGGCTATCGAATTGATAAACTCTTGGTCATGTGAGTGGAACAATACCACACCTGCATAATCCACCAACCCGTTGTTCAACGCCTGAATGCTCTCCAAATCCAAGTGGTTGGTAGGTTCGTCCAACAACAAAACATTGGGATTCTCCAACATCAACTTACTCAGCATACATCTCACCTTTTCTCCCCCACTCAACACCGTACACATCTTCTGGGTTTCCTCGCCGCTAAACAACATACGACCCAAAAATCCGCGGACATACGTCTCGTCCTTCTCCACCGAATACTGCCTCAACCAATCCACCAAGTTGATTTTCTCCATGAAAAATTGCGCGTTTTCGTTAGGCAAATTACTCATCGTAACCGTCACTCCCCAATTGAATTCGCCCTTTGCTGGCTTAACCTCACCCCACAAAGTCTTGAAAAACTGATTCAAAGCCAATGTGTTACGACTGATAAATGCGATTTTATCGCCCTTGCTCACCGTAAAGTTGATATTGCTAAACAATACCTCACCCGACTCCGCCTTGGCACTCAAATTCTCAACCGTTAAAATCTGATCGCCCACTTCTCTACCCTGTTTCACAATGATACCAGGATACTTTCTTGTGCTCGGCTGAATCTCTTCGATGTTCAATTTCTCCAACATCTTCTTCCTCGCCGTGGCCTGTTTACTTTTAGCTACGTTGGCACTGAATCGCGCGATAAACTCCTGCAATTCCTTCTTCTTGTCCTCCGACTTCTTATTCTGATCCGATCTCTGACGTAACGCCAACTGAGAACTCTGATACCAGAAAGTATAGTTACCGCTGAAAATTTGAATCTTACCAAAATCAATATCGCACACGTGCGTACATACATTATCCAAAAAGTGACGGTCATGACTCACAACCAACACCGTATTTTCAAAAATCGCCAAAAATTCTTCCAGCCAACGAATCGTATCAACGTCCAAATCATTCGTAGGTTCATCCATCAACAACACATCTGGATTGCCAAACAATGCCTGCGCCAACAAAACACGAACCTTTTGGTTACCATTCAGATCCTTCACCAAATACTCGTGAAATTGTTCTTCGATGCCCAAGCTACTCAACAACTGCGCTGCATCACTCTCCGCATTCCAGCCATCCATCTCCGCAAATTCACCCTCCAACTCACTCGCACGCATGCCATCGTCCTCAGAAAAATCCTCCTTGGCGTACAACACTTCCTTTTCCTCCATAATCGACCACAACTTATGGTGTCCGCGGATTACCGTTTGCAAAACAGGATATTCATCAAAGGCAAAGTGGTTCTGGCTCAATACCGCCATTCGCTTACCTGGATCGATGTCCACAGAGCCCGTATTGGGTTCGATTTCTCCCGATAAAATCTTTAAAAACGTAGATTTACCCGCACCATTGGCACCGATAATTCCATAGCAGTTGCCATTGGTGAACTTGAGGTTGACCTCCTCAAACAAAACGCGCTTACCAAAACGCAAAGAAAGATTTGAAACTGAAAGCATTATATACGAAAAATGAGCCGCAAAGTTACGGGTTATCCATGAAAATCGACGGTAATCTTAATTAAACAATGTGAAAGAACCCTCCATTTTGAGGTTCACAAAGCCCAAAGGACTGTTTTCGAACAGATTTCGATTGAAAACATAATATCTAGCAGGCTTATTACTTACGCCGTGTTGCTTTTCTGGCAGGGCCGCAATCACTCCAGAATTCAACATCTTACGCCTAAAATTGCGCTTGTCTAAGTCACGCTGCAAAATGGTCTCATACAAGGCCTGCAAATCACTCATCGTAAATTTCTCCGGCAATAACTCAAACGCAATCGGCTGAATCTGAACCTTTTCACGCAAAGCCATCAACGCGCCTTCGGAAATCTCATTGTGGTCGAACGCCAACTCAGGAATCTCGCCAATAGGCAACCAAACCGCGCCTTTGCTAAACGAACCTGGCTGAATTTCCACTTTGCTACTTTCGATCAAAGCCATGTAGGCCACCGTAATCACCCGAGCGTCCGGATCCTGCCTTACGCCCTGCAACCAAGCCCTGTCTTTTGCTTTTGTGATTCGCAATGGATCGCCAAAGGCCTGAAATTGCTGTAAGAAAATCCCCGTTAAACCCGTCAATTCCTTCAATACCCGAGCCGCCGCCTCATCCAAATTTTCATTGTCTCTAACCAAATCCCCTGGCAACGCATAATAGCTATCGTCCAACTCCGTCAGTGCGTTAGGAACCGTACGCTTAATCAGTAGCAAACGTAAAGTCTCTTTGCTGAAGCCAAAAATGACGCAATCAACGGAAACGTGGGGGTTTAATGATGGGCTTATCGACATGAACAATCTTTGCTCTAGCCCACAAATTAACCCAAAATAACAATGCTATGCAAAAAATTGTTTTTCAAGTGTTCGTTTGACACTAAGCCTTTTTTCTTTAACTTGCGTTGATTTTATTATGATCTTAGTAGCAGACAGCGGAAGCACAAAGTGCGATTGGGTATTTACCGACGGAGAATCTCAGCGTTTATCGTTCCATACAATGGGTTTCAACCCTTTCTTTCACAACACAGAGTTGATCGAAAGTGAAATTCGCAAAAACACCGAACTTGCTGCAGTTGCACCGATGGTTGACCATGTATTTTTCTATGGCGCCGGAGCAAGTAGTGCCTCAAGAAACATCATCATTGAGAATGCCCTAAAAGCCATATTTACCAAAGCAAATATCGTAGTTGATCACGATTTACTTGGCGCAGTCTATGCTACTTGCGGCGATGAACCTGGAATTTCTTGTATTCTAGGAACCGGTAGCAATAGTTGCTACTATGATGGCAGTGTAATCCATGAAGTTGTTCCAGCTTTGGGTTACGTGCTAGGCGACGAAGCCGGTGGGACGTTTTATGGCAAGGATTTACTCCGCATGTTCTTATACAAGGAGCTGCCCGAGAAAATCCACAATGGACTAATTGAAAGATTCAACCTCACCAAAGAAGGCATCTTTGAAGCCGTTTATAACAAACCAAACCCCAACGTTTACCTAGCATCGTTCATGCGATTTCTGAGCGATAACCGCGATGAAAAATGGGTGCGCGATTTCATCTATAACGGTTTTAGCAAATTCATCAATATTCACATCTGGAAGTACGAAAACCACAAAGAAGTACCCGTTCACTTCGTGGGTTCAGTGGCTTACCACTTCAGCGATTTGTTGAAAGAGGCCTGCAAAATTCACCGCATCAACGTAGGTGTAATTACCAGAGAGCCCGTGATCAATTTGGTTGAATACCATTTGAGAAAATTGAAAATCTCTGCATAATGATTGCCTTAATCCTGGATTTAGACGGGGTTATTTGCGATACAGCCCATTTTCATTTTCTTGCTTGGGAGCGATTGGCCGCAGAATATGGCTATCAACTCACGCAAGACGACAATGAGAAACTGAAAGGCGTAAGTCGTGCCGATAGCCTAAAATTTATCCTTAAACTCGCCAACAAAACCCTTACCCATTCTGAGTTCGATGCCGATTTGGTTAGAAAAAACGAATGGTACCTAGAGTTGGTGAAAGATATGGGTCCATCCGATGTCCTTCCCGGTGTTCCTGAGTTTTTTGCACAAGTAGATGACTTAAAATTGCCCTTGGCCTTGGGTTCTGCAAGCAAAAACGCGACGATGGTCCTCACTCGAGTTGGTCTTGTAGAAGCCTTCGATGCCATTGTTGATGCCGGCCACGTAAAACAAGGCAAACCCCATCCCGAAACTTTCCTTACCGCCGCCGATATGATTGGATTTCCTCCATCGCAGTGCTTGGTTTTTGAAGACAGCGCAGCGGGCGTGCAAGCGGCCATCGCCGGGGGTATGAGAGCCATTGGCATCGGCAAACCCGAAGACCTTCCCGGCGCTATTATGCATATCAACAATCTCGGAGAATTCGATTTCGATTTTCTCGACGAATTATAAACGTTTATCTCACCACCCTTTCAACCCCATGATAGAATATTTCAAAGCAGACGCCTGGAAAGTTATCGAAGAAGGCTTTAATCCTAGTATGAACGAAATTGCCGAAAGCGTTTTTTCACTCGGCAATGGCATGATGGGACAGCGTGGAAATTTGGAAGAAACCTACAGCGGACATTCTTTGCAAGGGACTTATGTCGGTGGCGTTTACTACCCCGATAAAACCCGTGTGGGCTGGTGGAAAAACGGATACCCCGAATACTTCGCCAAAGTGTTGAATGCCACCTATTGGAGTGGATTGCGCATTTGGATCAACGGCGAGTTGCTCGATCTGGCCAAGGTTGAAGTTTTGGCGTTTCATCGCGAACTCGACATGCACCAAGGGGTATTGAATAGAATTTGCACAGTAAAAATGACAAATGGGATTGAATTAGACATCCAAAGTCATCGATTCTATTCCCTAATCAACAAAGAATACAGCGCATTACAGTATAATATTACTTCGAGTAAGGATTGCACCATTACTGTCGAAAATTACCTCGATGGCGATGTTTCCAACAAAGACTCCAACTACGATGAGAAATTTTGGGAACCTGTAAAGCAAGACGTCCACCATCACGAGTTGATTGTTACCGTTAAAACAAAAAAACTCGACTGGATTGTCACCAACGCCATCGCCTTTGAAACCTTGATAAATGGTGTCAAACACGACAATATTGCCAAGCCCCATACCCATGAAAAGTTTGCCAGCAACACCTATGAAATCTCTGTAGCTGCTGCCGAAAAACTCACGTTGGTAAAACATTGTATCACCGGCAGCAGTTTCCACCACGCCACGGAAGCATTGGAACTCCATGTGAAAAAAGCCCTCGAAAAAATGAGCGCTTCCCCATTTGAATACCACCTAAAAATGAGCGCCGCCGCTTGGGCAAAAAAATGGGAAACCACCGACGTTCGCATCGATGGAGATGTACAAGCCCAGCAAGCGGTTCGCTTTAACATATACCACCTCAATCAAACCTATTGCGGCGATGACGCCCGCTTGAATATCGGACCCAAAGGATTCACCGGCGAAAAGTACGGCGGAAGCACCTATTGGGATACCGAAGCCTATTGCTTGCCATTTTTCTTAGTATCGGCTGAGGCCGCAATTTCCAGACAGTTATTGGTTTACCGTTACAAACAGCTTGACAAAGCCATTGAAAACGCGACCAAATTGGGCTTCAACAACGGTGCCGCACTCTACCCCATGGTAACCATGAACGGCGAGGAATGTCACAACGAATGGGAAATTACCTTCGAAGAAATTCATCGCAACGGGGCCATCGCTTATGCCATTTACAACTATATTCAACACACCGGCGACCGCAGTTATCTGCTCGATGGCGGATTTGAAGTCTTGCTAGGCATCGCCCGATTCTGGAAACAGCGTGTACATTGGAGCGCCCTAAAAAATCGCTTCGAAATGCATGGCGTAACCGGTCCAAACGAATACGAAAACAACGTAAACAACAATTGGTATACGAGTTACATAGCCAACTGGTGCATGAAATACACTTCAGAATGTGCTCTTTGGATCGAACAAAACCACCCATCAGCTTTCCAAGCCATATGCGCTAAAACCCAATTCCAGCATCAAGCGGAAACCGAATCTTGGTCACACATTAGCCAAAATCTCTACCTCCCTTACAGCGAGGAACTGGGCGTTTTTGTGCAGCACGATGGATTCCTTGAAAAAGAATTAATTCCCGTAAAAGATCTATCACCCGCGCAACGACCCATCAATCAAAAATGGAGTTGGGACAGAATTCTTAGGAGCGTTTATATCAAACAAGCCGACGTTTTGCAAGGCCTCTACTTCTTTGAGGACGATTTTGATGCCGATACCCATGTAAGAAATTTCAAATTCTATGAGCAGTTTACCGTACACGAAAGTTCACTGAGTCCTTGCGTTCATAGCATCTTGGCGGCAAAAATTGGCGAGACCGACAAAGCCTATGAAATGTATTTGCGCACAGCCAGATTGGACCTCGACAACTATAACAACGACACAGAAGACGGACTCCATATTACTTCTATGGCTGGTAGTTATTTGAGTATTGTACAAGGTTTTGGCGGCTTGCGGATCAAGGACCAGACCCTATATCTCAACCCGCACTGCCCCGCACAATGGAAAGGTTATGGATTCCAAATTTTGCTCAACAACCAACCCATAAAAATCGAGGTAAGTCAATCAGGATATAGCGTCACGAATTTAGGCAACCAAGAAATTGCAATACATCTAGGCACTGGCGAATCGATGCAAAAGATTGAGCTGCTACCGGGCGTTGGGCA
>CANIZU010000110.1 GCA_947472115.1 Flavobacteriales bacterium
CACACTCTCTGGCACGGGCTGCATCGCCAAGTCAGCAATGGCTCGAACCGCAGCGAGCTTCATTTCTTCATTGATCTCCGTTGCTCTAACGTCCAATGCGCCGCGGAAAATGAAAGGGAATCCTAAAACATTGTTAACCTGATTGGGATAATCCGACCTGCCCGTTGCCATAATCAAATCAGGACGCGTTGCCACTGCCAAATGATAGTCGATTTCAGGCGTAGGATTTGCCATCGCAAAGACAATGGGCTTTTCCGCCATCGACAAGATCATCTCAGGGGTAAGAATGTTTCCTTTGCTCAAACCAACAAAAACATCAGCTGAAACCAACGCATCATCCAGTGAATTTAGGTCGCGCTGCGTAATAAACTGACTCTTATATTTATCCAAATCGGTTCTATCGGCACGCAAAACGCCTTTTGAATCGAGCATTACGATATTCTTTTTATCGGCCCCAAGCGACACAAACAATTTAGTACAAGCGATAGCCGAAGCACCTGCGCCATTCACTACGATGCGTACCTCACTCAATTCTTTTTCAACCAATCGCAATGCATTGATTAGACCGGCTGCGGAAATAATGGCAGTACCATGCTGATCATCATGCATAATTGGAATATTCAACGCAGCCTTTAGTCGCTCTTCAATTTCAAAACTCTCTGGTGCCTTAATATCCTCTAGGTTGATTCCACCAAAAGTGGGCTCCATGGCCTTAACCGTCTCTACAAAATGGTCCACATCCTTGCAATTCAGTTCGATGTCGAAAACGTCGATGTCTGCAAAAATCTTAAACAACACGCCCTTCCCTTCCATCACCGGCTTAGATGCTTCCGGGCCAATATCACCAAGGCCTAACACCGCCGTACCATTCGAAATTACCGCAACTAAATTCCCCTTGGCAGTGTACTTATATACATCGTCAACATTTGCTGCAATGGCCAAACAAGGTTCCGCAACCCCCGGAGAATATGCCATTGCTAAGTCAAATTGAGTTTGAGTAGGCTTGGTAGATATCACCTCTATTTTCCCAGGCCTTCCATCGGCATGATAACTGAGCGCGTCGAGCAATTTCTTTTCTGACATGTACGGGCAAAGATAGTCGGGCTTTTGTAAATGGACGTTTCGCTTTATGAACGAAAAATTTTCGATGTCTAATTTTTTATAACACGTCGGTGTATATTCAATTTCGTAAGTGTGGCTTGGGGGTTTTATCTTTGTAAAATATTATGACACAGTATCGCATAGAACACGACACCATGGGTGAAGTCAAAGTCCCCGCCAATGCATTATGGGGCGCCCAGACCGAACGCAGCAGAAACAATTTCAAAATCGGACCCGAAGGCAGCATGCCCGTGGAAATCATCCGTGCATTTGGCATATTGAAAAAAAGTGCGGCTCTTACAAATCGTGATTTGGGTGTATTGTCGGCCGAAAAATGTGACTTAATCTGTACCGTTTGTGATGAAATCATCGAGGGCAAATTGGATTCCGAGTTCCCATTGGTAATCTGGCAAACTGGCTCTGGAACCCAGAGTAATATGAATGTAAATGAAGTCATTGCCAACCGCGCTCATGTATTGAGTGGTGGGAAATTGGATGATGAAAAGAAAGTATTACATCCAAACGACGATGTAAATAAGAGTCAGAGTTCAAACGACACCTTCCCAACCGCAATGAGTATTGCTGTATTCAAGCAGGTTGTGGATTATACTTTACCGGGGATTCAAGCGTTGAAAACCACGCTAAAGCATAAGGCCCGTGAATTTGAAAACATCGTAAAGATTGGCCGCACCCACTTCATGGATGCCACGCCATTAACGCTAGGACAAGAATTTAGTGCTTACGTACAACAATTAGAGAACGGTGTAAATGCAATCAACCGCGCTTTACCTACCGCTGCTGAATTGGCATTGGGTGGAACCGCCGTTGGTACCGGATTAAATACACCGGCAGGATATTCTGAGTTAGTGGCCAAACATATCGCACAAGAAACTGCTTTACCATTCGTAACTGCACCTAACAAGTTTGAAGCCTTGGCAGCCCACGATGCAATGGTAGAATTACACGGTGCCCTGAAACGTGCAGCCATGAGTTGTTTCAAAATTGCAAACGATATTCGAATGCTAAGTTCAGGTCCTCGTAGCGGAATTGGTGAAATCAATATTCCCGAAAACGAACCCGGCAGTTCTATCATGCCAGGAAAAGTAAACCCTACCCAACCGGAAGCATTAACAATGGTTTGTGCCCAAATTCTGGGAAATGATGTCGCCATTTCATTCGCCGCTTCTCAAGGACATTTCGAATTAAATGTTTTCAAACCCGTTATTGCCGCAAATATGCTTCAAAGCGCTCGTTTGTTAGGCCAGGCTTGCTTGAGCTTCAACGACAACTGTGCAGTGGGTATCGAACCGAATTTAGACAATATTCAACGATTGGTTGACCAAAGTTTGATGTTGGTGACTGCATTGAATACGCATATTGGCTATGAAAATGCCGCTAAAATCGCAAAGAAAGCGCACAAAGAAAATTTGACATTAAAGGAAGCGTCGTTGGCACTGGGACTGTTAACCGAAGAGCAATTCAACGAATGGGTTCGCCCAGAATTGATGGTTGGCAATCCTAAGGAAGTGATCAAATAAGACCATGTTCCTACTATCTAAAGAAAAAAAACTGTCGTTGACCACGCCCGTAATCATGGGTATCCTCAATACAACTCCAGACTCTTTCTACGGAAAAAGCCGGGTTCAAACTGAGCAAGAATCTGTAGATCTCGCTGGTGCGATGATTGAAGCAGGTGCTGCTATTATTGACATTGGCGGACAAAGTACGAGACCGGGCAGTGAGAGAGTAAGTTTTGGTGAAGAGCTAGAACGCGTGGCACCCGTTGTTAGAGCAATCCGTAGGGCCTTTCCTGAGGCTTGGCTAAGCGTAGATACCTATTATAGTTCTGTGGCGTTGGCTTGCATTGGCTTAGGCATCGATATGATCAATGATATTGCAGCAGGCGATAATGATCCTAAGATGTTTCGTACGGTGTTCGATAACGAAGTCGCTTATGTTGCCATGCACAAAAAAGGCAACCCAGAAACAATGCAGGACGATCCTCATTACGATGATTTGATGGGCGAAATCCTTGAATATTTCAATCAAAAAAAGCAAGAGTATCGCAAAGCAGATTTTGCCAATTGGGTGATTGATCCCGGATTTGGATTTGGCAAAACAACCGAACATAACTTTCAGTTATTAAATCAGTTGCAAAAATTTAGGCAGTTCAACAAACCATTGCTCGTTGGGATTTCTAGAAAAGGAATGATTTGGAAAACAATTAATGGCACCCCTGAAACTGCATTGAATGGAACCACTGCGCTTCATATGGCTGCTTTGGATCGCGGAGCTAATATTCTGAGAGTTCACGATGTAAAAGAAGCCAAAGAATGCATTGATTTGTTTTTGGCTTTGAAAGCATAATCCACTTAACTTTGCATCATGCCTGGAATGATTGCACCCTCCATCCTTTCCGCCGATTTCGGTAAGTTGTACGATGAAATCGAAATGATTAACCATAGTGAAGCCGATTGGTTTCATGTGGATGTAATGGATGGCGTCTTTGTACCCAATATTTCTTTTGGTTTCCCCGTGATGAAACCCCTGCAATCAAAAGCCACCAAGCCATTGGATGTACACTTGATGATTGTGGATCCCGATCGCTATACCAAAGCCTTTGCCGATGCTGGCGCTCATGTTCTAACGGTCCACGTTGAAGCATGCACCCACCTTCATCGAACACTAACCAATATCCGAAATCACGGCATGAAAGCGGGCGTTGCCATCAATCCCCATACCCCTGTAGAATCAATCAAAGAAGTGCTTTATCTATGTGATGTAGTTTGTTTGATGAGCGTAAACCCAGGATTTGGTGGTCAGTCGTTTATCGAAAACACTTACGCAAAAGTAAAAACGCTAAAAGCCATGATAACTGAGGCCGGAACAAACACTTTAATAGAAATTGATGGTGGCGTATCCTTGAGCAATGCCAAATTACTGACCGATGCTGGGGCCGATGTTTTGGTTGCTGGAAATACCGTTTTTGGCAGCGCAAACCCTACTCAAACCATTATAGAACTCAAACATCTAATCAAATAACGAAACCATTTCTGCGTTAGATACTTGCGTGAAAAAAATCCTGTCGCTTTTACTTCTCACCCTTATCGGTGTTGTGGCAAATGCCCAACAAGCGAATCAGCGAGGAAGAGTGATTCGGGACGTATCACAAAATCAAAGTACATCCACTAGCCTTGCCAAAATAAAAATCCGTCTGTCGGATGATTCGCAAATTGGCATCACCGATTCGGCGGGATTATTCACCCCCTCAGAAACCTTGTTCCCAGGAGATCTCATTTTTGGATATCGCAATGGAGAAAAGCTATTCGGCTACAAATGGCAAGGTCAAACTGATGGCAGTAACAATGCTTCCAATCAAGGAATTGACCTACAAATCGTTACAATTGGTGATGGATTGGACCTAATGGGTGAAGTGAGAATTCGAATTTCTCAAGGAGGACCCTTCTTGGAAGAAATAAAACCCCAGAAATTGCAGCTCAACCCTTCGATGGGCAACGGCATCGAATCGCTTGTCAAAACGTTTATCGGCGCCTCTTCTGGTAATGAAATGTCGAGCCAATACACCGTAAGAGGCGGAAACTACGATGAAAATCTGATTTACGTCAACGACATTGAAATTCTAAGACCTCAGTTAATCAGTAGCGGACAACAAGAAGGACTTAGTTTTATCAACTCCGATTTAGTACAATCGGTAAAATTTAGCGCGGGAGGATTTGGAGCTCAATATGGCGACAAAATGAGCTCAGTGTTGGATGTAGACTACATTCGGCCCGACTCGTTTAAAGGCAGTGCCACCGTTGGCACAATGCTCAGTAGCGCCACGATCAGCGGCAAAAAGAATCGGTTTTCAGGTTTCCTAGGAATTCGCAATTTCAACAATTCATTACTCACTAAGACGTTAAACGTAAAGGGTAATTACTCGATGCGATTCAACGATCTCCAAAGCCAGGTCACGTATAAACTGAATCGGAAATTATTCATCGATTTCCTGGGTAATTTCGCCAGCAACAATTACACCTTAAACCCCATCAGCCGGAGTACAACGTTTGGTACGATACAAAATGCATATCAACTGGATGTGGGTATGGGCGGACAAGAATCGCTCAAATATCTATACGGCATGGGATCGCTCACACTGAGGTATACCCCAAACGTAAGAACAGAATTTAAATGGATGCTGAATCATACCTCCATTGAAGAGCAGGAAGTTTTTGATGTGGAAGGATTATATTATTTGTCCCAACTCGATCGCGACATGGGATCAAAAACCTACGGAAAACCATTAAAAACACTCGGATACGGCTATTACATCGATCATGGCAGAAACCGAATGACGTCCGGCGTGACGCAATTTGCGCACATCGGAAAAATCGGAAAATCAACCGATGCATTTTCTTGGAATTACAGCGTTCGATTGAACAAAGAAAGTGTTGTCGATAAGATTGCGGAATGGTATTACAACGATAGCGCGGGATATAACATCGCACCGTTTGGCAGAATGGAGGATAGCATTCTTTTCGACAATTATATTCTCGCCAAAAACACCTTGAGCTCCTACCGTGGCAAAGCCCATATCGCAGGCCAGTGGAGACTGAGTAAGCGTCAGCAAATTTGGATTACTTCAGGCATTCGAACCCAGTATTGGACAGTAAACCGTGAAATGCTTATAATGCCAAGAATGAGCTTGAGCTGGGAACCCCATAAATCTTTCAATGAACGTCAGCGTTCCGATGCCGCCAAAAAACCCGATGTCCTATACAAATTAGCTATCGGCGCATACCATCAACCAGGATTCTACAGGGAATTACGAAATTTCGATGGCCAATTAAACCGTCAGTTATTAGCGCAAAAGAGTTGGCATGTTGTAACGGGATATGAGCGATATTTCTTCAATGGAGGTCGCAAATTCAAATACACAGCAGAGGCTTATTACAAAGGGTATCAGGATTTAGTTCCTTACTTGTTCGACAATATTCGGATTCGATATTATGGCACCAATTCAGCCACCGGCTTTGCCTGGGGCGTTGACCAGCGCATTTATGGAGAGTTCACCAAAGGGTTAGAGAGTTGGTTCACGCTAGGCATCATGCAGACCAAAGAAAAAATCACTTACAACGATGCAGTGACGGGGAATTCGATTACCACCGATTATTTACGTCGTCCGACCGACCGTCGCGTGAATTTGGGCGCAGTCTTTCAGGATCAAATGCCCAATAATCCAAGTTTGAGAGTGAATTTAACAATGAACATCGGAACAGGCATTCCCTATTATTTGGATGGCAAGGCCCGATATAC